>VBDA01000159.1 GCA_005883655.1 Betaproteobacteria bacterium
GGTCAATGGGCGCGCGTGCAAAATCCCAGCCGCTTGCCGCTAATCACCGCCGTGCGCCTGGCGCGAATCGACCGGCGCCTCCGTGCGATCCTTCATGCCGTAGTCGCGGATGACCTGTGCGACCCGCAGCCGATAGTCGGCGAAGATGGAGTTGCGGCCCGCGCTCTGGATGCGCCGATGCGCCTCCAGGTTGCGCCACGCACGCACCGCGTCCTCATCGCGCCAGTACGACAGCGAGAGGATCTTTCCTGGCTGGGTGAGGCTCTCGAAGCGTTCGATCGAGACGAAGCCATCGATATCGGCGAGCAAGGGCCGCAAGCTCGCGGCCGCGTCCAGATAGGCGTCTTTCCTGCCGGGATGGGGTTGTGCTTCGAAGATCACGGCGATCATGCGCGTTCTCCCTGGCAAGGCGCGGCGACAGGCAGGCTGCCGCCGAGCGATTCGAGGAATGTACGCTCCTCGCGCAGGATGAGCCGTTTCTCCTGCGCGAACGCAAAGTTCGAGCGACCCTCGGGGTCGGATCTCAATCTCGCCCGATAGGCTTCATAAGCGGCGAGGCTCTCGAAGGCAATCAATCCCCAGGCCACGTTGTTCGTCCCCTCGTGCGGCAGAAAGTATCCGACCAAGTCTCCACCGCACCGCGGAATGATGCGCCGCCAGTTATTGGCGTATTCCCTGAAGGCGTCGAGCTGGAAGGGGTCGATTTCGTAACGGATAAAGCAGGTGATGGCCATGCTTGCTCGGTTCGCTCAGTTTGGTTTGGGAAGCTCGGCTTATCGTTGCGGACAATAGCATCTTGCGCGACCGCAATGGTTCGACTAAGATCGAACCATGAAGGACGGCCCGAACATCGTCGGCATCGCGGCCCTGATTGGGGACCACGCCAGGGCGGAGATCCTGACGGCGCTCACTGCGGGCCAGGCGTTGACCGCCACCGAGCTTGCCGGTGTGGCCGGGGTTACCAAGCAGACGGTCAGCGCTCATCTCACCAAGCTGCTCGACGCACGATTGGTCGCCGTGGAAAGCCAAGGACGGCATCGGTATTTCCGCCTCGACAATCAGGACGTCGCGCAACTTCTCGAAAGCCTCATGGGCGTGGCCTATCGAACCGGCGCGGTGCGTCTTCGTGCGAGTCCGCGCGAACCGGCGCTCCGAAAGGCCCGCGTGTGCTACGACCATCTTGCCGGCGAATTGGGGGTGCTCGTCTTCGATGGCCTCGAGCAACGGCGCTTTTTGCGAGCCGGCAGCGACGGACTGCGGCTCACCGCCAACGGGCAGCGATTCTTTGCCGGGATTGGTATCGACGTCGAAGCGCTGGCGAACCGACGTCGCCCGCTGTGTCGCGCTTGTCTGGACTGGAGCGTGCGCCGTCACCACCTTGCCGGCGCGCTCGGCGCTGCCTTGCTCGATCGATGCTTCGAGCTCGGCTGGGCGCGACGCGCGAAGGGCTCGCGCGTGGTCAACTTCTCCCCGTCGGGCGAACAGGCGCTTAGGGAGCGATTTCATTGAAAGGCTCTGCCCAAGCCGCGCGTTGACGAACGCAATGAAATTTCCCAGAATCGCAGCACCGCGCAGCTTCAGCGACACCGTGTTTTGCGAACGGCTAATTGCGAGGCTGGCCAGACTTGGACCAGGACAGGGATGAAGATAGCAACCTGGAACGTCAACGGCATCCGGGCTCGCGAGGCGCAGCTTTGCGAGTGGCTGGAGCGCGACCAGCCCGACGTCGTGTGCCTGCAGGAGCTGAAGGCGGACCCGTCACAAATCCCCGAGCGCTGCAATCTCGCGGACTACCACGTGTTCTGGCACGGCCATCGCGGCTACTCCGGCGTATCGCTTCATATCAGGAAAAATCTTGTCGATGCCGGTCCCGAATTCAGCCATCCCGAGTTCGACATGGAAACGCGCATCGTACAGACGGGGCTCGGCAACCTGGTCATCGCTTCGGTCTACGTGCCCAACGGCGGCAAGGACTATAGGGCCAAGCTCGGCTTCCTGACCCGGCTGGCGGCATGGGCGAAGCAATTGCACGATGAGGGACGCGAGGTCGTCCTGTGCGGCGACATCAACATCGCGCGTGCCGACATCGACGTACATCCAAAGGAGCGAAAGGCCGACGTCATCGGACAGCGAGCGGAGGAGCGCGAGCTTTTCGACAGCCTCCTGGGCGAGCACTTCGTGGATGTGGGCCGCGCGCTGCAGCCCGACAACGCGGACCTGTACACATGGTGGCCACCGTGGCGCAACATGCGTCAGCGCAACATCGGCTGGCGCATCGACTACATTCTCGCCTCGCGCAGCGTCGCTGCCCGCGCGACCAGCTGTGTCGTTCTTGCCGACGTGGGGACGAGTGATCACGCGCCGGTGATGATGACCATCGCGTAGCACGCAGCGTACGCCAAGGTTCCGAGCGTAAGGGTCGACCGAATGTATGTAGTGGAACGATTCGCCGGATTTGCGCAGAGCTTTCGCACCGAACCGCTCGCGCCGCTGGTGCTGCACCACGCGAAACGCGCAGTGATCGACTGGTACGCAGCGGTCTTTCCCGGCGCTGTGCTCCCTCCCGCGACGCTGCTGGCGCGCGCTCTGGCGGAGGAGCTCGACCGGGGCAAATCGCGACTCGCCATGGGCAGACACGCGACCATACGGGCCGCGGCGCTCATTAACGGCTCGGCCGCGCATACCGTCGAGGTGGACGACATTTTCCGCGACGGCATCTACCATCCCGGCGCCCCGACCATCGCCGCCGCGCTCGCTCTGGCCCAAGCGCGGAGCGCGTCGGGCGAAGCGTTTTTGCGCGCCATTATCGTCGGCTACGAGATCTCGACTCGCATCGCCGCGACAATGGGCCGCGCGCATTACAAATACTGGCACAACACCGGCACCATCGGCTGCTTCGGCGCCTGCGCCGCGGCGGCTGAACTGCTACATCTCGATGGAATGCGCTTCGCGCATGCGCTTGCCACGGTCGCCACCTTCTCCGCCGGGTTGCAGCAGGCGTTCCGCATGGACTCGATGTCGAAACCCCTGCATGCCGGGCGCGCCGCGGAAGCAGGCGTCACGGCAGCACTCGCCGCCAGCGAAGGCATTACCGGATCGCTAAATGTGCTGGAAGGTGATTCGGGCTACGGGCGCGCCATGGGTGAGGGTGATGGCCCGGACTGGGAGCGGGCGCTCGCGACGCTCGGCAAGGATTTTCATATCACCCGCATGACGTTCAAGAACCACGCCTGCTGTGGCCATGTCTTCGCCGCCATCGACGGTGCGCTGGCACTGCAGCAGCAAATGCGCGTGCTTGCGCCTGACATCGAGCGCATAAGCATCGGAACTTATAAGGCGGCGCTGGATGTGGCGCGCCATGAATCCCCGCAAACCGCAGCCGAGGCGCGCTTCTCGCTCAAGTATACGGTCGCCTCGGCGCTGACCCACGGCAGCGTACGTCTGGCCGCGTTCGAGCCGTCGCGGCTCGGAGATCCCGTCACGCGCGAGCTGATGCGGCGGATCGACGTGGCGATCGATCCCGAGCTGGATGCCGCTTTTCCGGCGCAGCGCGCAGCGCGCATCACGATCGAGTCGCGCGACGGGCGGCGCGGCGAGCACCTGCAGCCCACGCGCAAGGGCGATCCCGAAGCGCCGCTCTCCGACACTGAGCTCGAGCACAAATACTTGGAGCTCGCTTCCCCGGTGCTTGGAGAGGACCGCGCGCGCGAGCTGCTCGCACGGCTGTGGTGCCTGGAACGTGAAGCGCAACTTGAATTAGGCTATCCGTTCTCCACGTGACTCTCGCGCAAGCGCTCTTTGCTCCCCGCGCGATCGCGCTGATCGGTGCATCCGGCGACGCGGCGAAACACACCGCCCGCCCCTTGCGATTCCTGCGCAAGCACGGCTACAAGGGGCGCATCGTGCCGGTCAATGCCTCGCGGAGCGAGGTGCTAGGCGAGCGCGCGTGGCCGAGCCTGGCCGAAGCGCCCGGTGAGATCGATCACGCCTTTGTCATGACATCCGGCGAGTCCGTCGAGCATGCGTTGGAGGAATGCGGCGCGCGCGGCATTCCGGTGGTCACGATTTTGAGCGGTGGCTTCGCCGACGCCGGCGCCGAGGGCGCGGCGAGGCAAGCCCGGTTGGTGGCGCGCGCTCGCGCGCTCGGCGTGCGGCTGGTCGGCCCGAACAGCATGGGCGTGATCGATATTCCCGGCCGCGTTCCGCTCACGGTCAACGCGGTGCTCGAGATCGATGCGCTCCCTGCGGGCACCACGAGCGTGGTGTCGCAGAGCGGCGCCATGCTCGGAACGGTGCTCTCGCGCGGCGCCCCTCGAGGGCTGGGATTTTCCAAGCTCATTTCGGTCGGGAACGAAGCAGACCTGGGAGTCGGAGAGCTGGTGGATATGCTCGCCGATGACCCCGCTACGCAGGTCATCCTGTTGTTTCTCGAGACGGTGCGCGACAGCGCGCGCCTTGCCGCCGCGGCGCGCAAGGCTCACGCCGCGGGAAAACCGGTGGTGGCTTACAAGCTCGGCCGCTCGCGCCTCGGCGAAGCGCTGGCGCGCTCGCACACCGGCGCGCTCGCCGGAGCCGACGCAGCGGTGGACGCTTATTTCCGCGATTGCGGCATTCTCCGGGTGGAGCTGCTCGAAACGCTGATCGAGATTGCGCCCCTCCTCTGCGGCCGGAGTCCGCCGCGACTGTCGCACGCTGCGCGCGTTGCGGTGTTGACGACGACCGGTGGCGGCGCAGCGAGCGTGGTCGATCGCATGGGCATGCTGGGGCTCGAGACCGTGGCGCCGGACGCATCTCTGCGAGCGCGGCTGGGCGCGCTCGGTGTGCCCAATCTTGACTCGCCGATCATCGATCTGACCATGGCCGCGACAGACAAGCGCTACTCCGATGTGCTCCAGACGCTGCTCGAATCGCCGGCCTGCGATGCAGTGCTTGCGGTCGTCGGCTCGGCCGCGCAGTTTCATCCGCAATTTGCCATCGAGCCCATCTTGCGCTCCTCCGGAACGACAAAGCCTCTTGTCGCATTTCTCACCCCCCACGCCGAGCGCTCGCTTACGCTTCTCGCGGAGCAAGGTATCGCCGCGTTCCGCACGCCCGAGTCCTGCGCTGACGCGCTCGCCGCTTTCTTCGCCTGGCGCGCGCCGCGCGGTGCGCCAGATCCGGCCGCGGTCGCATCGCGCCCCGAATGGCCCAGCGAGCTGCCGACCCGAGGCAGACTCGACGAAGCGCAGGCGCTCGCGCTTTTCTCTGCCTTGGGCGTGCCGTCGGTCGAGTCGGCAATCGCCCGGGCGCCGCGCTACGAGCACGGGCTTGCCTATCCGGTCGCGGCGAAAATTCTCTCGCCCGATATCGCGCACAAGACCGAGGCGGGTGGAGTGGCGCTGCGGATCTCTAGCCGCAGCGAGTTCGATGAGCGAGTGCGCGCCCTGCTCGCCTCGGTTGCTGCCACCCAGCCTGGCGCGCGCGTCGACGGGATCATCGTGCAGCGGATGGAGGCCGGGCTTGCCGAGGTCATCGTCGGCTATCGTCACGACGCTATGGTCGGGCCGCTGGTGCTGGTCGGCGCAGGAGGAGCGCTCGCCGAGCTCTACGCGGACTATGCGCTGCGCCTCGCGCCGGTGAACGAAGAAGAGGCGGCGACGATGATCGAGGAAGTGAAGGGGCTAGCGACGCTCAGCGGCTACCGCAACCTGCCGCGCGGCGACGTTGGCGCCCTCGCCAGGGTCGTGGTGGCTTTGTCGCGGCTCGCGCTCGTGGCGGGTCAGCCCGTGGCGGAAGCGGAGATCAACCCCCTCATCGTGAAAGCGAAGGGTGTGATCGCGGTCGATGGGCTCGTTGTAGTCAAGGATCACTACGAAGACAATCATGTGTCGTAACCCATAGATGGACGCCCCCGGTTTGTCAAGCGATCACTTAATGACGGCGGGTTTACAGCCCGTCGTGGACGCTGCACTCTTGGCAATTCCTCGTGGCAATGCTGATCATTGAGCCTGAATCTGGACAGGAGTACCGAGCTGATCGGGGGTGCCGGGAGCGATGACGAGATAGCGACGTTGTATCCTGTCCTCGCCTTGTACAACCTGCCGGATAGGGCCGACGGCGTTGACGATTGCCGAGCCAGCGGGATTCGTCGTGAACGCCGCCAACGGCTCCAGAACGCCGCTCCCATCCGGTCGTTGTGCGAGCGCAAGCACGTACGTCTTTTTCGGCTCGAGCGCCGTTACCGAAGCCTGGAGCACTTGCACCAGCCCCTGATCGAACAGCGAAACGCTGGTGGGCGGGTTGTTCGCCGTCGTGCGTTGCCCGCGCGTCACGGGGAGCAACGAGAGATGCGTAGCCTGCCCGGCAAGGCCGAGCGCCTGCAGCCCCTGCGTGCCGGCGCCTTCGGGAACGGCGTTGGGAACGTAGTTGACGGCCTGAGCCGCCTGCCCGATCGGGATCGTCGCGATCACCGTGTTGGTGAGCGTGTCGATCGCCGCGAGACGATCTTCGTTCTCGAGTCCGACATAGACACGCGAACCATCTCCGGACGGCCAGATTCCGTGCGGCAACTTGCCGACCGGAATAGTGGCGGCCTTGGAGAAGTCGTCGGTGCGAAATGCCTGAACTTCGTTGCGGCCGCCGACCGTGACATAGGCGAACGTGCCACGCGCGTTACGGGCAAAATTCACGTGATTCGTGATCGGGCCCGTATCGAGGGTTTTCAGGACGGAGAACGGCGGACGAGCGCCGAACACCATGACCTGGCCCACGTCCTTCAACGTGAGCCACACCTGCTCGCCATCCGGAGTTGCCGCGATATTCGGGCAGAACGGACTCACCTGCGGAACGCGGCCAACGATCTGGTGATCGGCGACGGTGATGACGACCGTTTCGGGGTTGAAGGACGAGCAGACGTAGCCATACTTCCCGTCGGGCGAAAAGATCTGCATGCCCGGGCCACCCGGCACGATGATGCGGGTCTTCTCCTAGTAGGTGGTACCGTCGAGAACAGCCACATAGTTCTCGCCACGCACGGTGACCCAGACCTCTTTGCCGTCAGGGCTGAAGAACGCTTCGTGCGGAGAGCGCCCGACATACGTCGTATGCTTCACTGCATTGGTGGCGGTATCGATGAAGGTGACCGAATTGGAACCGATCGAAACCACGGCGATGGTCCGATGGTCGGGTGAGAACCCCATGCCGTGCACGAGCAGCTGACCACGATACAGCGGGCTCAGATTGCCCGGTGTCGGATCGCCGAGACGGATGACCCCCAGGAGCTTGTTGTCGGCCGGGTCGGTGACAGAGACGGTGTTCGAGAACTGTTCGGCAGCGTAGACGCGGTCGCGATGGCTGATGGGTAAATCCGGATCCGAGGCTGCACCCGGAGGCTGTCCTGCTAAGGCATGCGGGGCGTTGACAAGCGCGGTTGCGGCCAGGAATGCAGTCAGGTACAGAATGTTTTTCACGTCATGGCTCCCGGTGAATAGGCAGCGAATGGTGAGACATTGATTGCACTGCGGTCGGGGCGGCCGAGGATGGCTGGATCGGAGACGGCACGGACGGCGGAAGCGGCTGTCCGAGTGCCATCCGCATCGTAGCGATCTCCTGCTGCTGCGTAACGATGATCTCCTGAGCGAGTCGTTTGAGCTGCTCATTGCTCCCATAACGCAGTTGCGCCTGCGCCATGTCGATCGCTCCCTGGTGGTGCGGGATCATCATCGCGACGAAGTCCGCATCAACATCGCCCGACGGCTTGATAGCCATCGCAGTCATCATCTTGGC
>VBDA01000160.1 GCA_005883655.1 Betaproteobacteria bacterium
GCTCCGCATTGTTGACGAACACGTCCTCGAGGACGTCCTCCGCGTAGCCTTCGCCGCGCCAGTCGCGTACCAGCCGTTCGTAGGTGAAGAGCGGATAGTCGGCACCGAACATCACGCGCTCGCGCAGGCGTCGCGGGATCTCGTGCTTGAGATCCGGCGTGAAGTACTTCGGAGACCAGCCATGCACCTCGTACCAGATGTTGCGCTTGTGCATCAGCACCGCGATCGTTTCGGCCTGCCAGGGCCATCCGGGACGCGCCGCCACGATTTGCAACTGCGGGTATTTGGCCGCCACTTGATCGAGATGCCGCGGATGGCAGTCGTCGAGCAGGATGCCGTTGCCGCCCGGCAAGCCGGCACCCAACCCCGTCGTGCCGACGAAGATCAGCGCGGGAATCTTCGCCTCGATGCACAGCTCGTAGAACGGCTTCCACGCGGGATCGCTGGGCGGCCCGCTGCCGGACCCCGACACCGCGAACCCGATGAACCCTGGCCCGTTCTCGATGCAGCGGCGCAGCTCGCGCACACCGTCGAGGCCCGTATGCGGGTCGATGTGGATCCAGTGACCGATGATCGCATCGGCGTGCGCGCGCTCGGTCTCGAATCCGTAGTCGTGCACGGCCCTCGCTTCGTCGAGCGGAATGAACTTGGTGAATCCGAAGTCGAGCACCGCGCGCACGTTGCTGCGGCGGAAGTAGTCCGCCATCTGGTCCTCGGTCGCGTACTCGGGCTCCGAGTTCCACGTCTTCTTCTGCTGCGCGAGCTCCTCATCGGTGCGCAGCGTGTATCCGCGCCTGGTTCCCCAGTGGGAATGGATGTCGATCATCTTCATGCTTTAGTGTCCTGCCCCAAGATACGTCTTCTCGATGCGTGGGTCGTGCAGGAGCTCGGACGCCGGTCCGTCGAAGGCGACCGCTCCGTTTTCCAGCACATAACAGTGATGGGCCATGCGCAGCACCTTGCGCGCGTTCTGTTCGGCGATCAGGATCGAGGCGCCGCCGGCGTGGATCGCGCGTACACGCTCGAGAATCGTGTCGAACACCTTGGGCGCCAATCCAAGCGACGGCTCATCGAGCAGCAGCAGCCTCGGATTGCCCATCAGCGCCCGGCCGAGGGCGAGCATCTGCTGTTCGCCGCCGGACAGGTACGCCGCCTCGAGTCCGCTACGCTCGCGCAACACAGGGAACAACTCGTGGACGAGCGAAAGTCGCTGCTCGATCGCCGTGCCATCGGTCTGCAGATACGCGCCAAGCTCCAGGTTCTCGCGCACGGTCATCGAACCGAACAGCATGCGGCCCTGAGGCACCTGAATCACCCCGTGACGCACGACGGCATCGGGCGAGGCTCGGCTGATGTCGGTACCGGCGAAGCTGATGCGGCCGCCGCGGACGGGATTCAATCCCGAGATCGCGCGCAGCAGCGCCGTCTTCCCCGCGCCATTGGGTCCCAGCACGCCGATGATGGCGTTGTCGGCAACGGCGAGCGAGACGCCCTTCAGCACGTCGATGCCCGTGTAACCAGAATGGAGCGACTCAACCGACAGCATCAATTGCCTCATCGCCGAGATAGGCGTCGATGACCGTGCGATTGCGCTGAATCTCGGACGGTTTGCCTTCGGCGATCACGCCGCCGTTCTGCATCACCGTCACCGTGTGAGCGAGCGCCATCATCACCCGCATGTTGTGCTCGATCACCAGGAGCGTGATTTTTTCCGCTTCGGCGATCGCGCAGGCGGCGGCGATCGCGCGGTCCGCCTCGGATTCGCTCATCCCGGACGTCGGCTCGTCCATGAGCAGCAGCGCCGGGCGGGCAGCGAGCGCGCGGGCGAGATCCATTCGCTTCAGCACAGCGAAAGGCAGCTCGGCTGCAACCGTGTGACGATACGCGAGGAGATCAAAACGCTCCAGCACGGCCAGTGCCTCGCGCGCGGCCTGGTCCTCACGCCGATGCGCAAGCGGCGTGGCGAACGCGGCGTGGGCGAGCGGCACGTGCGAATGGCGGCCGACGCCGACCAGCACGTTATCCAATACCGAAAGCTCCGCGAACGGCTCGACATGCTGGAACGTCCGCCCGATGCCCCGGCGGCTGATCGCATGCGCTGGCAGTCCCGACACGGCCAAGCCGTCCAACAACACGCGGCCGCCTGCGATCGGGACCGTACCGGTGATTGCGTTGATCAACGTGGTCTTCCCTGCGCCATTCGGGCCGATGAGTCCGCGTATCTCGCCCGGAGCTACGCGCAGCGAAACATCACGCACGGCGATCAGACCGCCAAAGCGCACCGACAGGCGCTCGACTGTCAGCCGGTCGGTCACGGGCGCGCCTCGGCGGGCGCGGCTGGCGCATGTCTGCGCATGCGGCGCGCGATCACGTACCAGACCGTCACCAGCCCGTGCGGCACGAAGATAAGGAACCCGAGCAGCATCAGCGTATAGATGACATCGCTGTACTCCTTCACGGGGCGCAGCGCTTCGGGCATCGCGCTCAGCACCGCCGCGCCGATCACCGAGCCGGCCACCGACCCCATTCCGCCCACGACGATGAACGTGATCTGGCGCAGCGCCGCCGACACGCCGAACTCGACGGGATCGATGAAGCCGACGACGATCGCCTGCAATCCGCCGGCCACGCCGGCATAAGCCGCAGACAACGCGAATGCCGCCAGCTTCACGCGGTGAACGGACACGCCGAGCGCTTGCGCGGCGTGCGGACTCAGCCGCACCGCGTTGAGCTCACGGCCGACACGCGATGCGAGCAGGTTGCGGGCGGTCCAGATCGCCAGCATGCAGCAGCCGAGCACGATCAGGAAGCGCGCGTACTCGCTCATGCGCACGCCGCCGAGCGCCGCTTTCGGAACGGTCAACCCGCGCACGCCGCCGGTCACATTCGCGAACTCCTCGATGGCGATCTGCACGATCTGCAGGAATCCCAAGGTTGCGAGCGCAAGGTAGATGCCGCGCAGCCGGCTCGCCGGTGCGCCGAGGAGCGCTCCCATCAGCGCCGCCAGCAATGCGCCCAACGGGATGGCGGCCCAGAACGGCACTCCGTATCTTGCGGTGAGCAGCGTCGATCCGTACGCGCCGATGGCAATGAACGACGAATGGCACAGCGAGATCTGGCCCGAGTTGCCCGTCAGCAGATTGAGCCCGATCGCGGCAATGACGTTGATCATCGCGAGGCTCAGCAAATAGACCGGGTAGCTGCCCATTGTCGCAGCGGCTGCGGCCAGCAGCAGCACCGCAAGGAGCGCGACAATCGTGCCAAA
>VBDA01000161.1 GCA_005883655.1 Betaproteobacteria bacterium
CCTCCTGCAGGTGCCATGGCTCACCCAGCGGATGGGGCGCATCAACGCCGTGATCGTCTTCGTCGCCCTTCTTTTCTGGGGCTGGCTGTGGGGCGTGTGGGGCCTGCTGCTCGGCGTCCCGATCGTGATGGCGATCAAGGCCGTGTGCGAGCGGGTCGAGGACTTGCGGCCGATCAGCGAGTTTCTGGGCTACGAGGACAAACAAATCCACGCAGGAACGGTCGGAGAAGGTCGACGCAGTCGACGACGCGCCCAGCGCTGAGTAAGCGGAAGGGCGGCCGCGGCACAGCCGCGCGCCGCCTTCCGCGATGCTAGTACTGCGGTGAAGTCGATGCTCTGCTGCGCGCCGAACCCATGCCGCGCTTTTCCCTGTCGGCGCCATCTCCCGCCGATATCTGCGATTCTAGCTCTGCCTTGCGTTGCGCCATTTGCTCTGCGAGCGCATTCAAATCGAGCTTGGTCTTGCGCACCTTCGGGAACATTTCGTTCTGCTCTTCCCTGATGTGATGGTTGACGCTTTCGCCCAGCACCGTGAACTTCGCATCGTAAAGATCGTCTCCTGGCTGCATCGATTCGAGCTGGGCGATGAGCTCCTTCGCGCCGGCATGCTCGACTGTCGCCTCGTCCATCACATCCATGTCCTTGATCGCCTTCCGCGCTGCCGGGTAGAAGATTTCCTCTTCGATCATGGTATGCACCGTCAAGTCGGCGCACGTTTGCCGGACGATGTCGGACCTACCGCGCTTGCTGCCGCCTTCTTTCAGCTTCTCGAAATCCTTGAAGGCCTTTTGCACCTTCTTGTGGTCGGCGATGAGCATGGCGATAGCGTCCATTTTCGCAGCGGGCTTTCTTACAGTGGCCATTTTCATTCCTTTCGAAGTGGGATTTTCAAATCAAACGCGCTCAAGCGTCAGTCAAACATCAAAGTGGCGGCGCGATCGCTGTCTCGTAGCGACGCAAGTGGTAAACCCGGTGAATGTGTCCCGCGCCCAGCCAGCCGCCGATCGCAGCCGCTACCAAGGCGATCAAGCTGCTGAAGAAGATGATCCACATCGCTGTCGCGGTGTAGCGCGCAGCCGCATCGGCAGCCGCCTGCACATCGGCTTTGTACTTGTCGACTTGCGACGAAAGATCCTGCAAGGTCTGATCGATGTCGGCCTGCGACATCGACGTGTTCGCCGCCAGCAGCGCCTTTGCGTTTTCGGTGTTGCCTTTCATCAGCGCGGTAGCCACCGCGGCCATGGTTTGACGGTCCAATTGATCAGCCGCGCGCCGCACATCCGCCGCGCTCGCTTGCGCGACGGGCGGCGAAGCCGGGGTCGCGGCGCCCGCTGCCGGCGCAGCCGGTGCAGGAGTTGCCGGTGCAGCCGTCGCGGGAGCTACCGGCGCCGGTACAACGAGGGTCGATCCCGGCGCATTGCGTGCGCTGGTCTGCGCGACGCGCTGCGTGAGTCTCGCTTGCAGCCCTACGATGGCATCGTCCATCGGCCCGGCCGCTCCGCGCGACGGCGGCGCAGACATGCCCGCCGCCGTGGCACCGACCATTGCGCCGCCCTTCAGGATTGCAGCGCCGCCCTGAACGAATTGAGTCAAGCCAACCGCGAGCAAGAGCCCGCTGGCTGCGATTGAAAGTCCCCACACCGCGACGCCATGCAAGGAACCCACTGTCTGATCCGCCCGTCCGTCGAACCAGCTCGCGAACATGCCGCCGAGAAACAGCGACACCGCCCAGGTGAGAACCATCCAGATTGCGGTGCCGGTGCCGATGCCTTTCGCCGTCGCAGCCGCATTGTACGGATCGAATGCGGTAAACCCGATCGCCAGGCCGGCAACGTACATCAGCGATGCGATGCCGGTCGCCACCAGCCAACCGCCAATGATCGCGCTCCACCGCATGGTTGCATGCGAATGCGACTCGACCACGGCCGTCGATGCAGTGTGAAAGTGTTCCATTTTTCCCCCTATGAGCTGCAGATCGATAAATCTTGCCGGCGTTGCGGTCCGCAAATCAGCAGCGGCGTCTAGTTGCAGCCGCGAAGCAGCGAGATCAGGATCAACACGGGAATCGGGACGCCCAGGAGCCACAGCAGCACATATCCCATACCGCCTTGCTGCTTGTTGGCCCAGTTGGCACGCAGAGCCGTGAGACGCTTTTTCATGATGTTTTGTCCTCCGGTCATGGAAACTGGCTTGCACCAGGCGAGGGCACCGCCTGACGTGCACGGACTATCGCAGCGTCGGTCTGCGTAGAAAATCGGCTTTGTTCTGATTTTCTTGTCAGCGGCCGTAGGACGATCGTAAGACCGGCGCCGACAGAAGGCGGTACAACTCCCAGTGGGTGTCGCCGTCCACCAATCCTCCGGCCGAGACATTGAGGTCGCGTTCGGCGCGGCGTTGCCGCAGGAAACCGGCAGATCCGCGGCGAGTCGCGCGAGCCGCCCATTGCAGCTGTAGGGACCGACGCCGAGTGCGGCGAACTGGGGCGTAGCTTCTCTATGCGACTTGCACATCCCAAGCCGGCGGAGGCTTGGTCGGTGAAGAATTACAGAGGCGCCGTCGCGCTACCGGTGTGAGTTCAGGGGCATAACCCGCTGCCGGCGGCCGTCTAGGGCCCGCCGGAGCGAGTTGTGGGTGGGTGGCGACTGCCACCAGGTTTTGCGCGAGAACCCACACATTCAACACGCGGACTCACGTTGCTCACAAACGTGCGATCCGCCCAAGAAGGTAACCTACGATCAGCGCGCCGGCGACCGTCGTGATCGGGCGCGCCCGGATGGACGTGCACACCGAATCGGTCAATCGCGTTTGCACTTCCTTTGCCTGATCAGGCAGCGAGCTTGCCCAGCCCGCCGCCTGCGTTGCGGCGCCCGCCGTCTTATCGACCGCGCGATGCGCGGTGCTGCTCAAGCGATCGACCTGGGCAGTCGTCTTGTCCGCGACGGTGTCGACGACCTTGTGCACCGTTTGCGCTACGTTCTCGATTTTCGGGCCGATATTGGTGGGTGTCGTTGAAAGCGGTGTAGTGCGATCCATGTTCATTTTCCTTTCCACATAAGCTGGCGCGCAGGCCAACGAACAGAGTCGAGGACAAAGGCGCGGCCGCACCCATTGTCCGAGGAAATACTATCGGCCGATCATCGAGGTAGCGCTATAAGACCCGGTCTGATTCAGGCGTAGGACCTCCACCGATGGACAAGCTGACTCGAAAGGTCCTCGCCCCGGCTCGAGTGTTCCGATCTGCTCGTCGTCGGAATATCGCTGAAGGCCGGTCGCCTTATGTCCTATTCAAAATCCAGACGCCGTCCGATTGCACCGCAGGCGGTCGTGGAAGATCCTGACCGCTCCGTTGACAGTCCGATTGCGGGTCGCAAGCATCATCGGCCCCGTTCCCCGCGGCTGACGGATAACCTTAAGAGGAAAGGACCAAGCCATGACGCGTCAGAAAATTCTTAATGCTATGTTGATTGCCACGTTCGGTGCCGTGGCGGCGACTGCAGCCGCCCAGACTCCGGCAGCGCAGCAGAACGATACGCCACGGAACGCTCCGACAGGCACCGCAGCGGAACCCGCTGTCGGCAGCCCTGCGCCCTCCTCCGGCTATGGCGGGACGACGACGCCCAGCGATTCGACCATGAAAGCACCTGGAACGGCGATAGACCGCGGTGCGCCGACCGACATGAGCGGCTACAAGGCGGCGCGCGCCGCGTGCGATAAGCAGCCCCTGAATTCGCGCGACCAGTGCCGCGTCACGCTCAACGGGCGGTATGCCTCACTGGCGCCGAAATGCCAGAAGTTGTCCGGCTCGGCGCTGGATGACTGTTTGAAGGGCGCGGACACCGGGCAGTAATCAGCGCTCGGTAGTATCCCGCGGCCTGTCGGCTGGTCAGATCGCGGAAGAGGGCCGCCCTTCGAGGGCGGCCTTTTTATGCCTGTCCGCAGGCCCGATCACCAAAGGTCAACGCGCAATCGAGCGAGTTGCATGCTTGCAGCTCGAGCTCGCGCCTGCCTGCGCTCGAAGCCAGTGCGAGTCTAGGAATGAGCGGCGGTGAGCGCGCCTCGTTGATAATCGCTCATTGCCTGTTCGATCTCCTCGCGCGAATTCATGACGAACGGGCCGTACTGTACGATGGGCTCGAGCAGCGGCCTGCCGGCGAGTAGTAACAGACGGGCGCCGTCGGCCCCACCGGCGAGCTCCACCGCGTCACCGTCGGCGAACACTCCGGCGTGATGCGTCTCCAGCGTGCGCGCGGCGTGCGCCGGACCGACCGCGACGCTGCCTTCGAAGGGATAGACGAACGCGTTGTAACCCGGCTTGATCGGATGCGTCAGCGTCGCACCCGCGGGAAGCTCGACATCGAGATACAGCGGGTCGGTCGCGAGTCCCTGGATCGGCCCCGGCGTGATCGCTCCGTTGACGTCCAGCGTACCGGCGATCACTTTGACTCGCGCACCCCCGGGCAGCATTACCACCGGTATCTCGCTGGCCTGGATGTCGCGGTAACCGGCCGGCTTCATTTTCTCCGCAGCGGGCAGATTGATCCAGAGCTGGAAACCTCGCATGCGGCCCGCGTCCTGCTGTGGCATTTCGGAGTGAATGATGCCGCGGCCGGCGGTCATCCATTGCACGCCGCCGCTCTTCAGTTCGCCGACGTTGCCCAGATGATCTTCATGCCGCATATGGCCGTCGAGCATGTAGGTCACGGTCTCGAAGCCTCGGTGCGGATGCGCTGGAAAACCGGCGATGTAATCGTTGGCATTGTCGGTCGAAAAATGATCGAGCATGAGAAAAGGATCGAGCCGTGCCCATGCCGATTGGCCGAGACTGCGGCGAAGCTTGACCCCCGCTCCGTCGGAAGTGGGGACGGCTTCGATGACGCGCTGCAGTGTGCGTGATTTCATGATGGACCCTTGGAAAGTGCCTAGGTGGGGACGGGGGGCAGCGCTTCAAGGTCAGAGGTGGGACAGAATGATCCCAGGGCAAGCGATCGTTAGGGCGCAGCGAATGTCGTCCGACCAAAGCGGATCGATCGAAGCTTACAAAACGCGCGCGACGCGCCCATCGTCACCACCGTGATTCCCGCTTGTCGGTAGCAAGCGGAAGCCGGTGTCTTTTGGTTACGACAGCGGGTCGGAAAGATAGAGCCGGCTGCTCTTGGGCACCCCTGCAAGCAGGTATTCCATCTGGTCGGCGAGGATGCGTCGATTGCGCAGGATGAAATGCTCGTGGCGGTTGGGCACGTAGGGTACGTAGAGCAGCGGCATGCCAGCCTGCTCGGGAGAGCGGCAGCCTTTGGTGGTATTGCAGCGCCGGCACGCCGTGACAGTGTTGGTCCACACATCCCGCCCGCCTCGCGAGACCGGCATCACATGGT
>VBDA01000162.1:0-2711 GCA_005883655.1 Betaproteobacteria bacterium
CTCAGGTCGCGACGGTGATGCTCGCCGCACGCTTCAATAACCTCGTCGCCGTCGTCGCGGGGACCACGCTTGGAATGCTGATCGCCGACGTGCCGGTGATCTTGCTCGGTAAATTAGCGGCACGGAAAATACCCTTCAAGGCGGTGCGCATCGTTGCTGCCGGATTGTTCGCGGTGCTCGCGGTCCTCACCCTGGTTGCAAGCTGAGAGCATCGCAAACCGAGGCCGAAGGTCGAGAGAGGAGCTGTCGGTATAATTGCATGTTCCTCTAACGAGCCAGACCCGCAGCATGCAACCGTACCGTCCCGCCGATATCGAAGCCGCCGCGCAGGCACACTGGGCGTCGCGCAAGGCGTTTCTCGCCAGCGAGACCTCGTCGGCTCCCAAGTTTTTTTGCGTCTCCATGCTGCCGTATCCATCCGGCAAGCTGCACATGGGGCACGTGCGCAATTACACCATCAACGACATGATGTACCGGTATCTGCGTATGAACGGAATGAACGCGCTGATGCCCATGGGATGGGACGCATTCGGACTGCCAGCCGAGAATGCAGCAATAAAGAACGGCGTCGCCCCGGCGAAGTGGACGTACGAGAACATCGCCTACATGAAACGGCAGTGCCAGGCGATGGGCTGGGCGATCGACTGGTCGCGCGAATTCGCGACCTGCACGCCCGCGTACTATCGATGGAATCAGTGGCTGTTCCTGAAGATGCTCGACAAAGGCATCGCCTACCGCAAGAACGGTATCGTCAACTGGGATCCGGTCGACCAGACCGTGCTCGCCAACGAGCAGGTGATCGATGGCAAGGGCTGGCGCTCCGGCGCACCGGTCGAGAAGCGCGAGATCCCGATGTATTACCTGCGCATCACGGAGTACGCCGAAGAGCTGCTGGCATATCTCGACAAGATGCCCGGCTGGCCCGAGCGGGTGAAGATCATGCAGGCCAACTGGATCGGCAGGAGCGAGGGCGTGCGCTTTGCGTTCACGCACGACGTCCGAGGCGACGACGGCAAGCCGATCGGCGACGGCCGGATGTATGTCTTCACCACCCGCGCCGACACCATCATGGGCGTGACCTTCTGCGCGGTGGCCGCCGAGCACCCGCTGGCCGCGCATGCCGCAAGATCCAATCCGAAGCTCGCCGCCTTCATCGAGGAATGCAAGCGCGGATCGATCATCGAGGCGGACTTCGCGACCATGGAAAAGAAAGGCCTGCCGACCGGCCTCTTCGTCATGCACCCACTCACCGGTGAAAAGCTCGAGGTATGGATCGGCAATTACGTGCTGATGGGCTACGGCGACGGCGCGGTGATGGGCGTGCCCGCCCACGACGAGCGCGATTTCGAGTTCGCGAAAAAACACGGGTTGCCGATCAAGCAGGTGATCGCGATCGACGGCGAAGCATTCTCGGCCGACTCGTACCAGGCCTGGTACGAAGACAAGGTCGGCGGCCACCTGATCAACTCGGGCAAGTACGACAGCATGCGCTATCAGCAGGCCATCGACGCGATCGCCGCGGATCTCGCGGCGAAGGGACTCGGCGAAAAGCGCGTGACCTACCGGCTTCGCGATTGGGGCATTTCGCGACAGCGTTACTGGGGCACGCCGATCCCGATCATTCATTGCCCGAGCTGCGGCGAAGTGCCGGTGCCCGAGCAGGACCTGCCGGTGATCCTTCCCGAGGATTGCATTCCGGACGGCAGCGGCAACCCGCTCGCCGATCGCGCTGACTTCGTCGACTGCACTTGTCCAAAGTGCGGAGAGGCAGCAAAGCGCGAGACCGACACCATGGACGTTTTCGTCGATTCGTCGTGGTACTACATGCGCTACGCCTCGCCGAATGCGCCGACGATGGTCGATTCGCGCAACGATTACTGGATGCCGATGGACCAGTACATCGGCGGCATCGAGCACGCGATCCTGCACCTGCTCTACGCGCGCTTCTGGACCAAGGTGATGCGCGACATGGGGTTGGTGCATATCGACGAGCCGTTCACGCGGCTTTTCACCCAAGGCATGTTGCTCAACCATATCTATTTCCGGCGCGACGAAAAGGGCGGCATCGACTATGTTCCACCGGTCGAGGTCACGCCCGTCACCGACGTGCAGGGCCACATTGTCGCTGGACGCCTTGCCGACGGGACAAGCGTCGAGTACGGCGGCATCGGCAAGATGGGCAAATCCGAGCGCAACGGCGTCGAGCCGCACGATCTGGTCGACCGTTTCGGCGCCGACACCGCGCGCCTCTACGTCATGTTCGCCGGCAAGCCCGAGGACGCCGCGCTATGGTCGGATACCGGCGTCGAGGGAGCGAACCGTTTTCTCAAGCGCTTGTGGACTTACGCCCAGGGCCGCGCCGATGCGCTCGCGCGCTCGCCGACGCCAATCGACTGGCCGCGCGCGTCGCCCGAGTTTCGCGCCGCCAGGCGCGAGCTGTATTTGCAATTGAAGCAGGCCGACTTCGACTATCAGCGCCTCCAGTACAACACGGTCGTGTCGGCCGGAATGAAGATGCTCAATACGCTCGAGGCCGCGCCGGCGGACGCGATCAGCGCGGCCACTGAATTCGCCCGCGAGGGCCTTTCGTTGCTGCTGCGGGTGCTCAACCCCGTCGTTCCGCACATCACCCACGCGCTGTGGGAAGAGCTGGGCTACGCGGCCAAGCTCGGCGATATCGTCGACGCGCCGTGGCCAAAAGTGGACACCAC
>VBDA01000162.1:2840-8625 GCA_005883655.1 Betaproteobacteria bacterium
GCCGGTACAGAAAATCCTCCGCGAGTCTCCAATGGCGACTCCTGAGGCAAACGCGCACACCGGCGGGCGCGTGATCATCGTACCGGGCCGGCTGGTTAACGTCGTGCTGCCGAAAGGCGTACCGGCATGAGCCGCAGCGATCGAGCGGGCACGCAGTCAGACAATGCAGGAAGCGCGTCGTGAACATCAGTCGACTCAAACGAATCGTCGGCGCTTCGTTACTAATTGCGTTTGCGGCGTCGTGCGGTCTGAAGGACAAGGCGATTCCCACGGAGCCGAAGGCACGCAGCGACTTTCTGAATGCAGTTGCGGCCAAGCTCACGACCGAAGAGCGCAATCTGCTGAACCGGTTCGTTGCCCGTCTCGACACCCAGATAGCCGCTGGCGGGCCAGCGGTGGACATTACAGTGCCACGCGCGCTGGCACTGGAGCGCAGCTACGAATCCCAGCTCACCGACACTCAGCGCAACTTTCAGAAACTGTTGGAGGCTGCCAACGCGGCGCTGGCGATCGATGTGCGAGACGCGACCGTCGTCACAGACGAAAATGCACGCCAACCTGGCGACAAGGCGCTTCGATTTGTGCTCAACATCACCAACCGCGGACAACACCCTGTCGAACAGCTCGCACTGAGGGTGGAATTTCGTGATCCTTCCGGCAAGTATCAGGCAGCGATCCCCGATCTTCAGCTCGGCGGAGTGGTGCCTCCCGGGCAGGCGGGGCGCTCGGTGCAGACGCTGCCGCTCAGCGCGCAGCGACACCAATACATTCTGGACGGTAAGCCGCTGCAAATCTCCGCTTATCCGACCCGGATCGTCTTTGTCGGCGGCGAAAGCCTCGAGCCAGGCAAGGAGATGCGGACGCTCGAGTCCTTGCACCGGGCGAAGATCGAGTAGCCATGAGCAGGGCCGCCGGACGTATCGCCACATTCGCTCTATCGATCGGACTTTTCGCGTGCGGATTTCATTTGCGCGGCGAGGCGCATTACGCCTTCGCCACCTTGTTCCTCAATCCGACGCCCGCTCTGCCGCTCACCACCGAGCTGAAGCGTTCGCTGGAAGGCATCGGCTCCGCCAAGTTGGTCGCCTCCGCGGCAAGTGCGGAGGCGGTACTGCAAGTCAACAGCGTCGAAGACAGCAAGCAGATTCTCTCCTTGTCGGGCGGCGGCAAGGTGGCCGAATACCTTCTCACCAAACGGGTCCTGTTCCGCGTTCACGACAACGACGGCAAAGATTGGCTACCGACCGCCGAAGTGCTGGTGCGGCGCAGCTACACCTACAGTGACACTGAAGCGCTGGCCAAGGAGGCGCAAGAGCAACGCCTGTGGCGCGAAATGCAAACGGACTCGGTGCAGCAGATCGTGCGCCGCCTGCAAGCCGCGAAAAAACCGGCTGCTTGAGTGGCGACTGACGGCAACAGAGGCAACTGAGTTGCTTCGGAGCGAAACTAGTGTGAGCTTGAGCGATCGCGAGCGACATCGATGCGGCTTCGTCCGGAGCAGTTGAGCGCGCATCTGGCGCAGAGTCTGGCGCCGCTTTATGTCGTCTATGGCGACGAGCCGCTGTTGGCCATCGAAGCCGGCGACGCCATTCGCGCCGCCGCTCGCGCGGCTGGGTGCGAGGAACGCGAAGTGCTGGTGGTCGAGCCCGGGTTCAAGTGGGATGCGTTTTCGGCGGCCAGCCGCAACCTCGGTCTGTTCGGCACCCGGAAGCTCGTGGATTTGCGTATCCCGGGCGGCAAGCCCGGAGTCGAAGGCGCACGCGCGCTTGAAGACTGTGCCGCCAATCCGGCGCCGGATACAACGATCCTGATCACCTTGCCCCGACTCGACCGAGCAGCGTCGAGCTCCTCGTGGTTCGCCGCGCTCGAGCAAGGCGGTATCACGCTTGAGGTTTTTCCGCTGGAGCGCGCCGACTTGCCGCGCTGGATCGCTTCCCGTCTCGAGCGCCAGCGGCAGCGCGCGTCGGCCGAGACGCTGCAGTTTCTCGCCGATACCACCGAGGGCAATCTTCTTGCGGCTCGACAGGAGCTCGAAAAAATTGGCCTCCTTTTGCCGGAAGGCGAGCTCGAACAGGCAGCGGTCGAGAATGCCGTCGCCGACGTGGCGCGCTTCGACGTTTTTCAACTTTCCGAAGCATGGCTATCGGGCGACGCCGCGCGCGCATGCCGCATCCTGGCGGCGCTCGAGAACGAGGGCGAAGGCGTTCCTCTGCTTCTATGGCAACTCGGAGAAGACCTGCATGCGCTGGCCACGGTTCTTGCGTCGACAGCCTCCGGGACGCCGGTCGCCATTGCAGTCAAGAGCGCGCGCGTGTGGGGGAAGCGCCAGACGGCCATCGAGCGTGCGGCGCGGCGCGTCGCCCCCTCGGCGATTCAGCCGCTGCTCCTGCGCCTTGCGCGTCTGGACGCCTTGGCCAAGGGGATCGGCCGAGGCAGCGTCTGGGACCACTTGCGCGACGTCGCACTGGCGCTGGCTGGACGTCCTGCCCTCGCCGGCAGCTAGCGGCGTTGCTGCGAAAACGCCTTGTCTAAAGGAGCACCGGGATCATGAAACAGCGACCGGCCGGGCTTCCATGAAACGGCCCAGGTGATTAGGATTGCATTTGCGGCCGGGTTGATTTCGGCTTCGACGATCCGCACACTAGGCATCCGCGGGAATCCGCTGGGAGGTGGCCATGTATCGCAAGATCCTCGTCGCTTACAACGGCACTCCTGAATCGCGGCTGGCACTCGACGAAGCGATACGCTTTGCACCCGACGCCTCGGTCGAAGTTCACCTCGCCGGTGTCGTTCATTATCCTTCGGCGTACCTGCTCGCGGGAGAATATGTGCCCGAGGTCGCGCTTGCCGATGAGCGCGAGCACATGGAAGCCGACCTCAAGAATGCGCACGCATTGCTTGCCGGCCACGGACTGACGGTGATCGATCATCTCGTCGTCGGTGAGCCGGTGGATGTGCTGACCAAGCTGGTCACCGAACTCGGCATCGACCTTCTCATTCTCGGCCACCCGCGCAGCAAGTCCTTCGCGCTACGCTGGTGGCGAGGATCGGTCGACGCGGTGTTGATCGAGCGGGTGCGTTGCAGTGTGCTGGTCGCCGCCGACGCTGCGGCCCGACGTGCGCGATAGCGCGCGGCTGCAAACCTGGCGCGCGATAGGGCGCGGTCAAATTCCGGCGCGCCTTAGCGCGCGGCTCGGTGCCTGGCGCTCGCCCACGCGGACCGCTAGCGCGGAGGCGCGACGCTGATGTCGCCGTAAAGCGCCTCGGCGTTACTGTTGGTATTGTCGGTGTCAGTCATCAACTTGATCGCGGTAACCTTGCCCGGCTCTTCGCCGAAAGCGCGCCGGAAATCCTCCACCAGATTACGGGTGTAGTTGTGCCAGCTGCCGATCCCCTTATCGTCGGCGGCGACGGCGAGCATGCGGATGCGCGAAGTCAGCGCGCTAGTGGTGATCGAATCGACGGCAACCTTGCCGCCCCAGATATACATGAGCTCGGCATACGGCAGCGCCTGACCCGACGCCGATTTGGCAAACGACGAGGCCGCGCGATCGAGCACGCTGAGCTTGCTGGTGTCGCCGGAGAATGAAACCATCAGCCGCACGGGGGCGTCTTCGCGCGTGCGATTGTGGGTTTCCGCCGCGGGAATGCCCTCGATCACCTTCCAGCGCCACGACAGCATTGGAAAAGCACGAGGGTCGAATTCGGTACGAAATGCCATCAGCGAGGCGCTGCCGTGCGCGCTCGCCTTCAGCACCACGACTCCTTCGTCGACGACAGTTGCGTATTCCGTTTCCTTTTTCGTGCTTGACAGCGTTATATGCTGCCACCCCGCAGGCGCCGCCCCGGCTTGCGTGGTCGAAAAGCGCGTAATCTCGGGCGCCGATTGCGCAAACGCCGTTCCGGCGAGCGACGCGACGCACAAGGCGTAGAGCGCAGCTCTCATGGCGGCGCCCCGGTCGCGCATTTCGTCTTGCCGTTGCGAAGGATGCAAATAGTCATGAGCTGTCCATGCACGTCGCGGGCCTCGACGCGCCAGAGTCCGCTTCGGTCGGGATCGCGCTCGAGGACCATGAAGCCGGATCGGCTGGTCGAGGCGATGGTCTCGATGACGGTTCCGGGAGCGACCGATGCGCCGGTCGGCAAGGGGCTCGGCAGCGGCGCATCCGCCCACGTGCCTCCATTGCCGGCGATGAGTTGCGTCGGATGGGCTGACACGAAGCTCACCATCTCGAACAGATGGTTGTGACCGGCGATGAGCGCCTGCACATTGGATGGAAAAAGGCTCGGACCGTTGATCGGCGCCAGCACCGACTGCAGCGCCTCGTTGCCGGGATAGACCGCCGGCGCGGGCCGCGACACGTCGGGTGCGAAGCCGAGGATCGGATGATGGCTCACGAACAGATTCTCCGCAACGTTGCGCGACAACGCAAACGCGGTGCCAAGCTGCGCAGCATAATTGCGGTACATCGGGTCCGAGGGAAGGAGCGCACGCACACCAACGCGCGACGAATCGAACACTAGGATCTGTGTGTCGCCCGAGATTGGAACCGCGTACGGATCGCTGTAGTCGCCCCGCTCGTCGTCGGATGCACGATTGCAGTCGCTTCCGGCCGCACGCGGCCGGAAGTCGAGAAATCGCCACCAGCCCTGGCCCGCGCGGTTGCACGATTCGTGATTGCCGCGGACGAAAATCCACGGTGCCGCGGCAAGCAGCGGTCGCGCCGGCGCAAAAAAGTCGGCGTCCCACGCGTCCCAGCCGTAGCCCCAGGGGCTGTTGGCGCAGTCTGCGTTTCCGGCGGGACAGGCATTTTCACGGTAGTGATAATCGCCGACGTGGATCACCAAGTCGGGAAGCGTCGCCGCGGCCGCGGCGGCGACAGCCGCAAACGGCCACTGCTGGCCATCGTTGCAGGCCTGGAAGGCGTCTTCCGAAGCCTTGAGCCGGCACCCGGTATCGCCGATCACGACGATGCGCTTCGGCTCGCGCGTCGAGAGCGGGAGCGATCGCCCGGCGACGATGGCCCGAGATGCGTCGCGAGGCAAGCTCAGGTCGCAGACTCGCACCGGAAACGTGGAGGATTTGGAATCCGACGGATCGCTTCTCGTCGGTCGCTGTGCTATCGTCGCCGGCGCGGCGCGCAGCTGCATCCTCGTCGTCACATCATCGACCGCGATCGCGGGACACGCGTCGTCGGTGGTGATGAGCCGCGCAAGACGTGCGCCGCCGGCCCCGACCACGACAAACGCGGACTCGACGGCGCCGGCAGCGCGGATGTCGGATACCGGCGGAACGACGTTGGCGCAAGCGGTCAGGAACGCGCCGGCGGCGAGCGAGAGCTGGCGCAGCGGGGACCGCCACGACCAAGCCGATCGCGCCCCTTGCATCATCGCCAATCCCCCCACAGCGCATTCATGGCGGCCAGCACGGCCACCCCCGCAGTCTCGGTTCGCAGCACGCGTGGCCCGAGCCGAGCGATCTGAAATCCGGCGCGCTGCGCCGCGGCCAGTTCGTCCGCCGAGAGTCCCCCTTCGGGTCCGATCAGGAGTCGAATCGCACCCGAGGGGCGATCGAATGCCGTCAGCGCGCTTCCCTCGCCCGGCGAGAGCACCAGCGACAGGACCGCAGCGGCCGTGGCGCCGGAGTCGCCTGGGTCCCGCGATCGAAGCGCGGCATCGAAGTCGCATAAGGGATGGAGCAAGGGCAAGCGGTTGCGGCCGCACTGCTCGCACGATGCAACGATCACCGAGTGCCAGTGCTCGGCGCGCTTCGAAGCGCGCGCAG
>VBDA01000163.1 GCA_005883655.1 Betaproteobacteria bacterium
GCTACGCGAATCCTTTCTGGTACGCCGGGTCGTTCGCAATCGGGCTCTTCGCCAGTATCGGTGGCGACCGCACAAATCTGGGATTTGTGGTCGAGACCGAACGGCAGGTCGAGGAGCACCTGACCGGGCATATGGCCGAGCTGCCCCAATCCGACGCGCGAAGCCGCGCCATCGTCGCCGCGATGCGCGACGACGAGGCGCGGCACGGCGCTTCCGCGCGCGACGCCGGCGCGGCCAAGCTGCCCTGGCCGGTTCGCGCCCTGATGCGCGTCACGGCGAAGGTGATGACGATCACCGCGTATCGCGTCTAGGCCTGGCCACGGCCCCGCGGTACATTTTATGAATGTCTCGATCCCGACGGCGTGCAGTGGCGGGCGGCGCGTGCGCGGCGCGTATCACCCGCGGAGATGCTCGATCCACTGCCGTCTGGCCACGCTGATGTTCGCCGTCGCCGGTGCCGCGGCGGCCACGCCGGCGCACGCGCAGCTCGCCAATTTCAAGCTCTACGGCAGCCTCAACCTCGATTGGGAGCTGATCAGCGGCAGGCAGAGCGACGGGACGAACCCGACGGTCAACCGTGTCAGCAGCAATTCTTCGCGCTTTGGGTTGCGCGGCGCCGAATACATAGGCGGCGGTTGGAATGCCATCTATCAGCTCGAGTCCTCTGTCCAGGCCGACACCGGCGGCTCGTCGCTGGGAACCCGCGAGACCTTTTTCGGCCTGCAGGGCGAGTGGGGAACGTTCAAGCTTGGCAAGTTCCTCACGCCCTACGATGACATCCATCCCATATTCGGCAACGCACCGACGCTGACGACATCGGTGCTGTCGACTGCCGCGGTGTGGGCGCAAGGATCACTGACCAAGGGCCAAGGCGGCTTCGATGCCCGTCTGGGCAATTCGATCCGCTACGAGTCGCCGACCGTCAATGGCTTAAGCGCTGAGCTCCAGTACTCGACGCGCGATGCTTCGGGCAACGCCGACGGACCTGCCGGTGACAACGGAGACCATGCCTCCGAGCTTCGGCACGCAAATGTCTTGAGCCTTGGCGGCTTCTACAACAACGGCCCGGTCGAACTCGGCATTGCCTACGAGCGAAATTACAAGGTTCGCGCAACCGGCAAGTACGATGACGCGTTTTCCATCAGCGGCGGCTACGATTTTGGCGCGGCGAATAGCGCCTTTAACGTGCGTCTGTCGGGCGTTTATGAGCGGCTCAAGTACGGTACGCTCGGCGGCGACATCACGCGCGATTTCTACGGGATCTCGGCGACGGTACCCGCGGGCGGAGGGCTGATCTACGCCTTTTGGGGCCGCGCCAACGACGGCAAGGGAAGCGCGCCCGACGGGACCCAGGTCGGCGCGCTGGCGAAAGGGCCCGGAACCGCTAGCGAGCAGTGGGAGCTGAGCTACACCTATAACCTGTCGCTGAGAAGTCTGATCTATGTCGGCTACGTCAGAATCAACAATCACGCCAACGCTGCGTACACCTTCAACATCAACGACTACACCATTGCACCGGGCGGCAAGCCGTCGGGGCTGGCTCTCGGCATGGCGCATTTCTTCTAGGCCTCAAACCTCGAAGGTCAGGTCTGCCCATCGTCCTAAGTCGTCCAAGGGCGGCTAGGCAACCGAGGGCGGATGCTCGATTTGTTTCTTCCATGCACGCAACGCTTCGATCCGCGCTTCGCGTATTTTTGCAGGCAGCTGCGCCGGGTCGGGGTTGTCCCGAGCAATCACACCCGCGTCGACGGCCTTCACCACCGCCAGCGCCAGATTGAGCCATTGCGCCGGTGCGTAGCTCTCGCTAGATCGGCCCGGTCTCGACAGCGCATCGGCGGCGCAGGCTCGCAACAGCCAGGCGAGGCGCTCCGGGCGGCGCAAGGCGTCGGTCGCCAACAGCAGATCGAGCAGCGTGGCGGGGCGCAATTCAGAGGCGCGATGTACGGTTCCGTGATAGCGGGCCGTGAGCACCGCCAGCTCGCGACAATCGGCGGGAGCGCGCAGCCGATCGCTCATCGCTTCCACCAGATGAACGCTTTTATGCTCATGCGCGATGTGTCGCGGCCAATCCGCGCGCGCCGTCGCACCCTTGCCCAAGTCATGGGTGAGCACCGCATAGCGCACCGGAAGCGCATCGCTGGCGGCAGCCGCGTAATCCAGCGCCTGCAGCACGTGTACGCCGGTGTCGAGCTCCGGATGATGCGCCACCGGCTGTGGCACGCCGAACAGCGCATCGACTTCGGGCAGCAGTAGCTTCAGCGCGCCGCAGTATCGCAGCACGACGAAGAAGCGCGAGGGATGCGGCTCCATCAGCGCGCGGGAGAGCTCCTGCCACACCCGTTCGGGAACGAGCGTCGCAATCTCCCCGCCTGCGGCAATCGAGCGCATCAGCGCCTCGGTCTCCGGCGCGACCGCGAAGCCGAAGCGCGCCGCGAATCGCGCGACACGAAGCACGCGCAGCGGGTCCTCGGCGAACGCGGGGCTCACGTGACGCAGAATGCCCACAGAGAGGTCACGCTCACCGCCGTACGGATCGATCAGCGTTCCCTCGGTATCGCGCGCCATGGCGTTGATGGTCAGATCTCGGCGACCGAGATCTTCCTCGAGCGTCACATCGGGCGCGACATGAAAGCTAAAGCCGTGATAGCCACGCCCGCTCTTGCGCTCGGTGCGCGCCAAGGCGTATTCGTCGCCCGACTCCGGATGCAGAAAAACCGGAAAGTCGCGACCGACGGGGCGGAACCCTTTGGCGATCATTTCCTCCGGTGTCGCGCCCACGACCACGTAGTCGCGATCCGAAATCGGCCGGCCGAGGAGCTCGTCGCGCACCGCGCCTCCTACGCGATAGATTTTCATGAATGCGGGGGCAGGCGACGATCCACGCCGACGTCACGCTTGGGGCCTGTTGTGCTAATCCGATCCGTTTTCAGCGACCGCTTTGCGCGCGAAACTCGTCGTAGCGACTCTTGATGGCGCCGGCCGCCAGGTATGCCGGAGCGACGGCTTCCAGCGCCGTGGGTGGGAAGCCGAAGTGCGAGCTGCCGCTGCCGTCGCAAACATTGTCCCGCTCCATCGAGGCCAGATTGTCACGGCTCATCAAAGGGCCGGGAAGCCATTCCAGGACGCGTGCCTGCAGCTGTGACATGCCGCGTCCGAGCGGCAGGATCGGACGCTTGTATCCGGTCAGCTCTCCGACATAGGTGACCAGCTCACGCAGTGTGTAGACCTTGGGCCCGCACAAGCTGTAGCGCTGCCGCAGCGCGGTGTCATCGTCGGTCACCGCTTCGAACGCGCGCGCGACATCGCCAACGAACACAGGCTGAAACCGCGCGCCGGAAGATCCCAGCGGCAGGACAGGCATCATCCGCTCGAGCTTCGCAAAAAGGTTGAGAAACGAATCCTCCCGCCCGAAGATCACCGACGGCCGGAAAATGGTCCATGCGAGGCTCGAGCTCGCGACGATCGCTTCGGCCTCGCCCTTGGTCCGCAGATATCGGCTCGGCCCTTTCGGGTCGGCATTGAGCGCGCTCATGTGAAGCAGGCGCGACACGCCCGCTACGCCGCAGGCGGCGACGAGCTTGCGCGAGAGCTCGACATGAACGCGGTCGAACTCGCCGCGATGCGGCTCGTTCAGGATGCCGACCAGGTTGACGACCACCGATGCACGCCGCGCCAACTGCACGAGCACCGCTTCATTATGGATGTCGACTTCGACGACATCGACGGTCGGAAGCAGGATCAGATGCTTGGCGCGCTCGCGTTGCCGGGTCGGCACGACGACTCGCCGCCCGGTAGCGGCCAGGCGCGCAACGAGGTGCCGGCCGACGAAACCGCTGCCGCCCAGCACCAGCGTCGCCGCGTCATCCATGGCGCTCATGGCGCCTCTTTCGGGCGGTCTCCTGCGGGAATCGCCGCAACCTCGCTCGGTGCGCCGCTCGAGCCTCTGGGCGCCACCACGCCAAGGCGCTCGCGCAGCGCGATGTACGGAAGTCCGAGCTGCGCCTGATAGAACATCGCGTTGGCCAGGACCTTTTTCACGTAGTCGCGGGTTTCGTTGAACGGAATGGTCTCGGCGTAGATCGCGCCTTCCATCGGCGCCGTGCCGCGCCATGCCTGGGCGCGCCCGGGGCCGGCATTGTACGCAGCGGTCGCGAGCACCGGCATCCCGTCGAGCCGATCGAGAACATGGCGAAGATAAAAATTGCCCATTTGCGCGTTGAGCTCCGGCTGCTCGAGCGAGCCGACGCGATAGTCTGATTGCCCGATCTGGCGCGCGACCCAACGCGCCGTCGCCGGCATCAGCTGCATCAATCCCACCGCGCCGGCGCTGGACATGATATCGGCAACGAAGCGGCTTTCCTGTCGCGCGAGACCGAATGCCCATGCCTCATCGATCTGATATTCGCGCGCGGCGGCGCTGATCTCCGTTCGGTACGGCGTCGGATAGCGAAGCGAAAAATCGTGTCGCCGCTGCGTGCGTTCTGCCGTGTTGATCGACCGGTCGTACAAGCCGTTACGGCGAGCAACCTCGGCGGCAAGGAGCAGCGTGTCGTCGTCGAGCGCGCGCACGATATACAGCCATTCGCGCTGCGCTTCGGGACGCAGCTCGAGTGCGGTCAGCCGGATCACGCGCTGGACGTCGTCCCTCGCGCCGAACGCCGCCAGCGCGGACGCATCCGCCGGCAGCGGTTCGCTCACTGGCATGACCGCGGCGCCCAGCGCTTCGGCGGCCAGGAAACCGTAAAAGTGATGTTCGGTGGCCAGGCTGCCATAGAGCCTGGTCGCATCCTCGCCCTTGCCCGCAACCGAGAGTGCACGCGCTTTCCAGTAGCGCCACGCAGGATCCAGCGCCCGAGCGTCGGGCATCGCGTCGATCGCGCGCGCCACGTCGTCCCAGGCGAGCGAACGAAGCGCCGCGCGCACCCGCCACACTTGCTGTTGCTCGTCTTGCGACGCCCCCTCGGCTTCGCGATACCAGGCATTCGCCGACGGCAGCAACTGGCGCGCCGCGTTATACGCGACGAGCAGGTTGCCGTAGCTGCGCTCGGGATCCGAAACGCGCGAGCGCCATAGCGTCCAGGCATCATGCGCCGATGCGGCGTCGGTTCGCGCGGCGCGGTCCGCGAGCTCGCGCCCACTCCTGGAAGACCAGCGAAAATCGCCCTTGGCGAGCGCCTGCGCAGGATTACGCTCGACGCGTGAGATGTCGCGCTGCGCCGGGCGCTCGTCCGCAGGCAGCGAATCCAGCAAGCGCACCGCCAGCCGGAAGCTGCCCGCTTCGTGCGCTTGGCGGAAGCGCATCCACACATCCTGCGACGTGAGCTTGCCGAGCGTTAGAAGCGCCGCAAACAAGGTTTGACACGATTCGGGCTGCTCTTGTCCGCTGAACCACAGCGGCCGCGCCAAATCGAGCGCGGCGTCCCCTTCTCGAATGCGCTGCCA
>VBDA01000164.1:0-2011 GCA_005883655.1 Betaproteobacteria bacterium
GCGTCGGGGGTTTTCTCGAGGCCTTCGGCCCTGTTGGCCGGTGGCTGGTTCTGCGGTATGAAGTCCTCGGCGCAACCTGGCACGCTGTAATCGTAAGCCCAGCGTTAGACCACAGGTAAGGTCGCGCCAAAGTTGCCATGCTTCGGCGGCGTGTCGGGGGTTTGCCACTCCAGCGTCGTCGCGCGCCAGGGATTGCCACCCGACGGCTTGCCGTTGAAATAGCTCCAGATCAAGTTGTAGAGGAACACCACTTGTACTGCGCCCACGATCAGCGCCGCGATGGTGATCGCCTCGTTCAAGGTCTGTGCCGAGTCGGGGATAAAGACGGTGGACCCCATCGCATAATACCGACGCGGCACGCCCAGGAAGCCCAGGTAATGCATTGGGTAGTAAATGGCATAGGTCCCGAGGAAAGTGACCCAGAAGTGAAACTTGCCCATGGTATCGTTCAGCATGCGTCCGGTAACCTTGGGGTACCAGTGGTAGATCGCGCCGAAGACAACCAGGATCGGCGACACCGCCATCACCATATGGAAGTGGGCAACCACGAACATGGTGCCCGAGAGCGGAATGTCCACCGGCACATTACCCAGGAAAAGGCCGGTCAAGCCGCCGTTGATAAAGGTGAAGACGAAGCCGATGGCAAAGAGCATCGGGACGGTGAGGTGGATGTCACCCCGCCACAACGTCAGCACCCAGTTGTAGACCTTGAGGGCGGTCGGGACGGCAATGATCAACGTGGTGGTGGCGAAAAAGAAGCCGAAGTACGGATTCATCCCGCTGACGTACATGTGGTGCGCCCACACCATGAAACTGAGCCCGCCGATGGCCAGAATCGCCCACACCATCATCCGATAGCCGAAAATATTTTTTCTTGCGTTGACACTGATCAGATCGGAGACGATGCCGAAGGCCGGCAGCGCGACAATGTAGACCTCGGGATGGCCGAAGAACCAGAACAGGTGTTGAAACAATATCGGGCTACCACCGTTGTAGCCGAGGTGCTCTCCCTTCGAGACGAGAGAGGGCATGAAGAAGCTGGTGCCTAGCGCCTGGTCCAGCGTCATCATGATGGCGCTGACGAACAAGGCGGGAAAGGCCAGCAGCGCCAAGATGGTGGCCATGAAAATGCCCCACACGGTCAAGGGCAAGCGCATCATCGTCATCCCTCGCGTGCGTCCCTGCAACACAGTCACCACATAGTTCAAGCCACCCATGGTGAATCCGATGATGAAGAACGCCAGCGAGACGAGCATCAGGATGATTCCCCAATTCGCCCCGGGAGTACCGGGGAGGATGGCCTGGGGCGGGTATAGCGTCCAGCCGGCCCCGGTGGGCCCGCCGGGCACAAAGAAGCTCGCCATGAGTAACAGCACCGCGAAAAGATAGACCCAGTAACTCACCATGTTCACATAGGGGAAAACCATATCGCGGGCACCGACCATCAGCGGGATGAGGTAGTTGCCAAATGAGCAGGTAGATCACCATGATCATGCCGTGCATGGTGACAAACTGAAGATAGTTGCTCGGGTTGATAAAGGCGAAGGCGTGCGGGAATCCCAGTTGCAGCCGCATGATTCCCGACAATACCAAAGCCACCAATCCAACAGAGATAGCGGTGATCGAGTACTGGACAGCTATGACCTTGGCGTCCTGACTCCAGATGTACTTCCCAACGAAAGTTTTCGGATGGTAAAGCTCTGGCTCTTCGACTTCGGCGGGTGGGACGAAGGCCGATTCGTCATGCGTAACGGAAGTCATCGCTAGGTTCCTCTTCGCTAACCGTTCGACGATGCTCGATCCACTCGAGTCACATCAGTCTCATCATTATGATAATAGCAGTCTGAAAAGTATGGCGCTTGAGCCGGCCGGTCATCGGAAAGTATCGATGTAGGCAACGAGGTCGTCGGTTGCCTGGTCATCGGCCAGAGCGGTCATGCATGTCATCTGCCTGCCGTACAGGTCTTTTGGATGGGTGCCGCGAACACCTTGTTTGAAATTTTTCAATTGA
>VBDA01000164.1:2042-11435 GCA_005883655.1 Betaproteobacteria bacterium
TCACTCATACCCTTGAGCCGGGGGGCATTCGTTGCCTGTATGCCCCGCCCATCGGCACCGTGGCAGGCTCCACAGGTGACATAGGGATCCTGGCCGTTCTTCGCGTTACCGTGCACCGTGGCCGGGGCAGGATTATCCGGCAGCGTCCTGATATAAGCGACGACGTTAGCGATAGCGGCGTCATCGGTTAGCGTCGCCGCCATCGGCGCCATCATCTTACCAAAGACATCTTTGTCGTGTGTGCCCCGAGCGCCGTCCTTGAAATTTTTCAATTGCCGTTTCAGATACCAATCTCGCTGACCACTTAATTTCGGCGCATTCAGCGCGGGGTTACCCTCCGCCTGGAGGCCATGACAGGCAGCGCACACTGCAAACAATGGCTTGCCTGCTGCGGCATCGCCGGGGACTTGAGCTCGGGATTGCGTATACGTCGGATAGCCCGCTAACCACGCCTGAAACGCAGGCTCCTCTTCAACGATGACTTTGCCCCGCATGGCGAAATGGGCAATGCCGCACAATTGCTCGCAGAAGGCGTCGAAGCTGCCGGTGCGGGTTGGAGTGAACCACACATAGGTGACCAGGCCCGGCACCATATTCATCTTCGAGCGGAACTGAGGCACCGTAAAGTCGTGCAGGACGTCTATCGAGCGGAGCTCCAGCTTGACCGGCTTGCCCATCGGGAGATGCAGCTCCGGGCCTGCTATCAGGATGTCGTCCTGCCCGTTGGGATCGTCTGGATTCATACCGAACGGGTTCTCATCGGTGATGAAACGGGCATCGACGGTGCCCAGGACGCCGTCCTTCCCGGGAGCGCGATAGTTGAAGTTCCACTGCCGGCCCACAACCTCCATCACGGCTGCGTCTTTCGGGACCTCGATGAACTTGGCCCATGCGAACAAACCAGGGGCCAACATCGCGATGACGCCCACCGCGGTCCCCAGGATAAGCGCTCCTTCCAGCTTTTTGCTTTCCGGTTCGTAGTGCGCCTTTATTCCCTTCCGGTGACGGTAGCGCCACACGCAATAGGCCATGAACAAATTGACGGTGACGAACACAAATCCCGTGACCCAGAAGGTGATCGTTACGGTCTCATCGATCGCATCCCAATTGGAGGCGATCGGTGTGAAATACCACGGGCTCAGGTAGTGAAACAGGATGGAGCCGACGACCAATAAGATCAATGCGACTGCTACGACCATTGTGATGGCCCCAGTTGATTGGACAGAATTTCGCAGCCGATGCGTGATGAACCGCGGGCACTGTTCTCCACGGCGCCGGTTGCGGCCGCTCTCACGCCGCGGAGCCCGGCGCGATGGGCAACCCGATTCGTGCTCACGCAGCTTGTCTCATTTCCAGAAATGCATTGTCGACCCAACGACCCCTTGCCGTCCAGACCTGGCGCGCCCGACAGGAGTCGAACCTGTGACCTTTGGCTTCGGAAACCAACACTCTATCCAACTGAGCTACGGGCGCCCGCCGTGCATTTTACGCACCGCGTACGCTACAGTCCATTCGACCGCGGCGTTTCAGTCCGGTGCCAATATGCCCGGGCTATAATGCGCGCTTCGCGCTACCGGCCCTTTGGGCCGAGCCCGAAGGATCTCGAAATGAGCGACGGCCAGTCCACATTCATCAAGACGCACAAGCAGCTGGTCGTGGTCGTTGCGCTCGGTTTCCTGATACCAATCGCTTTGATCGTATCGCTTTCGCAACTTGTCACCGACATGAAGCCGCCTGGAGACGCGGAAGCCCACAGTCAACTCCTGTCGCGCATCAAGCCTTTCGGCGAGGTCACGATTGCGGATGCGAGCAGCCCGAAAGGCAATCTTACCGGCGAGCAGGTCTTTCAATCGGTGTGCAAGACCTGTCACGAGCCGGGGATCGCCGGCGCACCCAAGGTCGGCGACAAGGCTCAATGGGCCGCCTCGAACAAGAAGGGCTACGAGGCCCTCGTGCAGCACGCTATCAACGGTATTCAGGAAGCCGGCAAGGTCATGCCTCCCAAAGGCGGCAACCCCGATCTTGCCGATGTAGAAGTGCAGCGCGCAGTGGTTTACATGGCCAACCGTTCGGGCGCGAATTTCAAGGAGCCTGCTGCACCTTCCGCCACGGCGTCGCCATCGCCACCCGCCACGGCGGCGATGGCATCGCCGGCTGCGGCAGTTCCGGCCCCCTCATCTTCCGCAGCACCCATGGCGGCCACTGCAACACTGCAAGCTCGAGCGGGCGGCCGCTCGATATGGCCGCCGGCCAAGCCATGATGCAAAAGGATGGCTGCGGCGCGTGCCACGCCGTCGACAAGAAGATCGTCGGTCCCGCGTATCAGGACGTCGCCGCGAAGTACAAAGGCGATGCCGGAGCGTTGGCCAAGTTGAGTCAGAAGGTCAAAACGGGCGGTGCCGGTGTTTGGGGTCCGGTGCCGATGCCGCCCAACCCACAGGTCGCCGACGGTGACATCAAGGCTCTGGTGAGCTGGATACTCACCTTGAAAAAATAGCCGGGTCGAACAAGAGTAGATTCAGCGCGTCAGCATCGCGCGCAGACTCTTCAAGCGCGCGTTTCCTGCTTCCTTTTCCCGCGCGAGCTCTTCCGGACCGGCGGGCACGTCGGCGTGGCGTAAATCCTCTTGGGTCAACTCCGCGATAAAACGTGACGGCTCGGCATCGTGCCACTCGCCCGCGCGTTTGCGCCGCCGGCACCACGATAACTGCAGGCTCCGCTGCGCGCGCGTCATGCCGACGTACATCAGGCGCCGCTCCTCGTCGACGCTGCCGGACGCGACCGACTCGCGGTGCGGCAGAATGCCTTCCTCGACCCCCACCATGAACACGTGGCGGAATTCGAGGCCTTTAGCCGCGTGCAAGGTCGACAAACGGACTGCCTCGGGTGCATCGCCCTCCTGACCTTCGAGCATGGTGATCAGCGCAACCATCTGCGTCAGCTCCAGCAGATTCTTTCCATCGGCCGCGCCTTTGGTCGACAGCCAGCCGACAAAATCGCGCACGCTTTCCGAGCGTGACTGCGCCTGTGCCTTGTCAAACGTATCGAACAGATAACTTTCATAGCCGATGGCCGAGACGAGATCGGATAGCAGCGTGCCCGCGGCTTCGCGCTCGGCACGGTGCCTCAATCCGTTGATCAATGTGCCGAACTCGAGCAGCGCGCCGTGCTGCCGTGGCGGGAGATCTAGCGCTGGCGAATCGACGTAGATTGCCGCGAACAGGCTCCCGCCGTGTGCCTTGGCAGCGGCGCCGAGTTTGTCCAGCGTTTGCGCGCCAATGCCGCGCCTGGGCGTCGTCACGGCGCGTACGAAGGCCGGATTGTCGTCGTCGTTGGCGATCAGCCGCAGGTACGAGACGAGGTCCTTGATCTCGGTGCGCTCGAACCAGGATTGGCCACCGCTGATGAGATACGGCACGTTTTGCGCCGATAGCGCGCGCTCGAACGCGCGCGCCTGATGATTGCCTCGAAACAGGACGGCGAAGTCCGAGAACCCGCTTCGCTGCTCGAACTTCTGCGCTAGCAGGCGGCGCGCGACGCCCTCGGCCTCAGCCTCCTCGTCCGCCGCCGGCACGACACGAATGAAGTCGCCCAAACCCCGCTCGCTCCACAATTTCTTATCGTAGAGCTTGGCATTGTTTGCGATCAGCGCGTTTGCCGAGCGCAGTATGCGCGCCTCGGAACGATAATTCTGCTCGAGCTTGATGACCTTGAACGAATTGAAGTCGTGTGGCAGCTGCTCCAGGTTCTCGATGGTCGCGCCGCGCCAGCCGTAGATTGCCTGATCGTCGTCGCCCACGGCGGTAAATGCCGCGCGTGTGCCTACCAGCATTTTGAGCAAGCGGTACTGGACAGGATTGGTGTCCTGGTACTCGTCGATCAGAAGGTAGGAAAGCCGGTCGCGCCATCGTCCAGCGGCGGCAGCGTCGCGTTCGAGCGCTGCGAGCGGCATGGCGATCAGATCGTCGAAGTCCACCGCCTGATAGGAGCGCAGCGTCTGATCGTAGCTCTGATAGGCGCGCGCGGCGGCAAGGTCGGCATCGTTCGACGCGGCGCTGAGCGCTTCGACCGGTGTGACCAGCGAGTTTTTCCAGGCGCTGATTCGCCACTGGGCGGCGCGTGCGCGCGCCCGGTCGGAGGTCGCCAGCAGCTCCGAGACAATCGCCTCGATGTCGCCCGGATCGAGAATGGAAAAGCGGTTCGCGAGTCCCAAGGCTCCCACCGTGTGTCTTGGCAACAGCGCCGAGCTTGTCCAGCGTTTGCGCGCCGATGCCGCGCCTGGGCGCACGCTCTCGCATTTCGCGCGCGGCCTTGTTGGTGAAAGTGATCGCCGCGATATGCGCAGGGTCGAAGCCGCGATCGATCAAGTGCGCGATCTTGGCCGTGATCACGCGCGTCTTGCCGCTGCCCGCGCCAGCCAGCACGAGCAGCGGGCCATCGAGGTATCGCACCGCGGCGTGCTGCGGTTCGTTGAGCGGAAAATTCATGAGTGATGCCGTGGACCAGCGAGCGATTTTCTGACTCAGTACATTAGAATGATGTCGATTCTAACAATGGGTGCCGCTTGACAGCGCGCCAAGTTCAGCTCCGGCCATGAGCCACTACGTCGTCGGCGACATCCAGGGATGCCACGCCGAATTCCAGCATCTGCTCGACGTGATCGCATTCGATCCGGCGCACGATTTGCTATGGCTGGTTGGCGACCTCGTCAATCGGGGTCCGGATTCGCTCGCCGTGTTACGCGCGGTCAAGCGCCTCGGCCCGGCCGCCGTAACGGTGCTCGGCAATCACGACCTGCACCTGCTGGCCGTGGCGGCAGGACATCGAGGCGCGCATCGGCAGGACACTCTCGGTGGCATCCTCGACGCGCCGGACCGCGACGAGCTGCTCGCCTGGCTGCGAACGCGTCCGCTGGTCGTGCGCGACGGCGATTTGCTGCTCGTCCACGCCGGTCTGCTGCCGTCGTGGACGCCGGCGACCGCCGAAATGCTGTCGGCGGAGGTCGAAGCCATGCTGGACTCGCCCCGGCACGATGATTTTCTGCGTCACCTCTACGGCGATCAGCCTGCGCGCTGGGACCCGACGCTTACCGGCTATGACCGGCTTCGCGTCATCGTCAACACGTGCACGCGACTCCGGTTTTGCGCTGCCGATGACACCATGGAACTCTCCGAGAAGCGCGGAATTGATCACACGCCTGAGGGTTATGCGCCGTGGTTCTCGCACGCCGAGCGCAAATCCGCCGGTGTCACGATACTGTGCGGACATTGGTCGACGATCGATCTGATGCTCTCTCCCAACGTGCTGATGCTCGATTCAGGCTGCCTATGGGGGGGAACGCTGACCGCTATCAGGCTTGACGATCGTGAATTATTTCAGGTGCCGAGCCGCTCAAGCCTAAGGCCACACGGATAGCCTGCTCGGCCTCGCGCGATAGTTCGCGACGATGCCGCGCTTGCGCCGCGAGCGCCGGCAACACCGTCATTTCCACGACCATCGCGCGCTCCCCGAGAACGCGCCAGAACGAGCCCATGAACGATGTTTCGCCGACATATGCGGGTGCGTCGTTGTGACTGCCATCGAGCCGTCGGTAACAGATGGCGATCGGCTGCAGATGTCCCCGTGCGTCGATTACCGGTTGCAATAGCGAGCCATGAAACGGCAGCAAGGTCGTACCGTCGGTCGTCGTGCCCTCCGGAAAAATGGCGATGGTGTCTCCTGCGGCGAGAACTTCGCGTGCGTGGTCGTTGACGCGATGTGCGTCGCGCCGCCGCTCGCGCTCGATGAATAGCGTCCCGCACCCGGCGATCATCAGACCGACGAGCGGCCACCGCTTCAGCTCCGCTTTGGCGATGAATCTCGCGGGCTGCACCGTATTGAGAACGAAAATATCCAGCCACGAGATGTGATTGGCGACGATGAGCATGTTTCCGGGCAATCCGGCGGGCGGCAACCCCTGTGTCCGCGCCCCGACGTGCATGATCCTGAGCAGACGCTCGCTCCAGCGGCGGATCAGCGCCTGTCGTCGCCGAAGTCCGATCATCGGAAACACGAGGGCGGTGGTCGCGATTCCCTCAAACACGTGCAGGCTCACGCGCGCGTAGCGATAGACGCGTACGGGAAACGGCGTGCGATCAGCGGAACGATGGATCAGCGGCACGTCACCAGAGATGGTGGCCATAGTGCTGGTGATAAGTCGCCGCCAGCGCGTCGCGGTCGACGATGTGGTTCTGGCCGCCCCGCGATGCGATCTTCAGCGAGCCGAGCAGTGACGCGAGCCTTCCGGTACGGTCCCAATCCCAGCCGTGCCCGATGCCGTAGAGCAGTCCGGCGCGGTATGCGTCGCCGCAACCGGTGGGATCGACCAGCTTGGCCGGACTCAAAGTCGGTATCTCGAACACCGTCCCGCCGGCATGGATGCGCGAGCCGTCCGCGCCAAGCGTCACGATCATCGCGTCGACGCGCGCGGCGATTTCCTTTTCCGACAGGCCGGTGCGCTCGGCGAGCATGCGCGCCTCGTAATCGTTCACCGCAACGTAATCGGCGCAATCGATCATCTCGATCAACTCCGCGCCCGAGAAGAGCGGCAGTCCCTGTCCCGGGTCGAACATAAAAGGAATGCGCGCGGCAGCGAATTCACGCACGTGCGCGGCCATGCCGTCGCGGCCATCGGGCGCGACGATGCCGAGCGCGATTCGATCGACATCGGAAATATGATTCATGTGCGCCTGATTCATCGCTCCCGGATGAAACGCGGTGATCTGGTTGTCGTCAAGGTCGGTGATGATGTAAGCCTGCGCGGTAAATGTCCCGGCGACGGTGCGCACGGCGTCGGTCGCGATGCCGAAGGAAGACAGGCGCTCGATGTAGGCGCCGCCGTCGTCGCCAACCGTCGCCATCACCACCGGGTCGCCGCCCAGGCCCTTCAAGTTATAGGCGATGTTGCCCGCGCAGCCGCCCCACTCGCGGCGCATTTCGGTGATCTGAAACGACACCGACAACACGTGCGTCTGCTCGGGCAGGATATGGCGCGCGAAACGATCGGGAAACACCGTGATGGTGTCGATCGCGAGCGAACCGCAGATCAGCGTGCGTGGAGGCATGAAGCGTGAGCGGCTGGAGCCGGAAAAACGCGCAGTTTAACCCGGCGCCTAGAGCTGCGCGGTCCGCGCCCGGCGCTTATCGCACCACAAGCGCTCACTTAAGCGTCGCGCCCGATCTCGCGGACAATGAATTGCTGACGGCGCGAGACCGGAAGAGCTTCGGTCACGCCGCGCAACATCACTTCCCAATGGGCGTCGCCATCGGCGCTCACCCGCCGCTCGAAGCCGCGTATGGCCTCACGCGCGACCAGACAATTCCGGTGCACGCGCACGAAGCGGGGGCCGAATTCCTCTTCCAGGCGGGTGAGCGACTCCTCGAGGAGAAACTCCCGATCGGCGGTACGTATCGTTATATATTTGAGCTCCGCTTTGAGGTAGACGATTTCGTCGATGGGAACGAGCACCACCCGCGATCGCTCGGTCACCGACAGAAAGCGGCGCGCAGCGGCAGGCAAGCGGTTGAGCTTGGTGTCCGAAAGGGGTTTGAGCCGCGGTACTTTTTGCAGCGCGCTGAGGAGGCGCTGAACACGTACCGGCTTCACCAGATAATCGATGGCGTGCACTTCGAACGCCGCGATCGCGTGCTCGTGGTATGCGGTCGTAAAGATCAGCACTGGCGGAAGTGGCAGCTTGAGCAGATGGCGCGCGAGCTCGATGCCATCCATATCAGGCATGTGAATGTCGGTAAGCACCAGGTCCGCGGGTGTCGTGCCGAGCAGATGCAGCGCCTCGCGCCCACTGCCGGCTTCGCCGACCACCAGCACGGGAAGCGCGGCGGTGCAATCGTCCAGCAGCTCGCGCAAGCGTCTGCGGGCGGGAGCCTCGTCATCGACCAGCACGATCCTCAGCGGTGCTTCAGTCATGCGCCCTCTCCCGATTCCACGTATGTACGATACGGCATGCGAATGTGCACTTCGTAGCTGTCCCGCTTTGTCTTGCTCGCCAGGCTCGCCTCGGCGTCGAAATGCAGCGCGAGCCGCTCGCGAATGTTGGCTAGCGCCATATTGTTGCCGCCGTGATCGCTGTGGCTCATCTTATAGGGGTTGCGGAGGATCGCGTGCACTTCGCCGCGGCGCAGAAAGATATTAATCGCGATGACCCCCGGAACGCTAGACCGCTCGATACCGTGGTAGACGGCGTTTTCGAGCAGGGGCTGCAGCAACAGCGGCGGCACCTGCGCGTCTCCGGGCATGTTGTCGATGTGCCATTCGATCGTCAGGCGCTCGCCGAGCCGCAGTTTTTCAAGGTCGAGGTATTGCCGGCACAGCTCGACCTCGTCGGAGAGCGGCGCGAGCTGACGGTTATCCCGCATCAGAACGCGGAAAAGATCCGCGAGGTCTTCGAGGGCGGTTTCCGCGCGCCGCGGTTCGCTGCGCATCAACGACAATACCGCGGTGATGCTGTTGAACAGGAAATGCGGCCGGATGCGGGCTTGCAGCGCTTGCAGCCGCGCTTCGGCGATCGCGGGCGAAAGCGCTTTCGCCCTGAGCTGAAAGTAGAACAGCAGCACGCCTGCGATCAACAGCGAGAACATCACGTGCCGTAACATGGCTCCGGTGGTCATGTCCGGAATAAGCGCAGCGAGCGCGGTGTTGATGCCGAGACCGACCGCGAGCGTCACGGCCATAACGGAAGAGGCGCCGATGGCGTACGGCGCCCGCTCGAGCCATGGCGCAAGCAAATACAGAATCAGCAGCTCGCACAGCAAATGCGGCTCGACCACCGCGCTCATCTGCACCCACGCGTCGGAGATCGCCGCCCCGCGCTCCTCGCGGACAAACGCCGCGATCATGACGACCGCGTTGACCAGAAGCAATATCCGAAGGATCGTTCCCAGATTGCGCAGCTCGGGAAGCGAGAGTGGGATCCTGTTTTGATTTATACTCGTGCGCATTCGTCGCTTCCGGCGCGACGGCGGAGATTTCGTCGCCGCGCGCCGCAGCAGGTCCGGATCATTACGCCAGGTGATGTAACGTCTGCTCCCTATTGTGGGCAAGAGGTCCGGGTGAGGCAAGCCATGTCTGCAGACAGATCAGATTCCCGCAATGGCGCCCTTCGCGGCTGGTCCGGCCGTTTCAGCGAGCCGGTCGCCGAGCTCGTGAAGCAATACACAGCCTCGGTCGATTTTGATCAGCGCCTCGCGGAAGCAGACATCGCGGGGTCGCTCGCGCACGCTCGCATGCTAGCCGCAATCGGCGTGCTGACTGCCGCCGACCTCGCAGCGATCGAACTCGGATTGACCGCGATCAGAGGCGAGGTCGAGCGTTCCGAATTCGTGTGGTCACGCGAC
>VBDA01000633.1:0-1403 GCA_005883655.1 Betaproteobacteria bacterium
TTGTCAGCGCACTCTTCGGCGTCATTTTTGCGACCGTGCAAACCGACATGAAGCGGCTCCTCGCCTATTCGTCGATCGAGAACATCGGCATTATCGTCGCCGGCATCGGCCTCAGCATTTTGTTCAAGTCTTACGACAAGACGCTGCTTGCCGCGCTGACCCTCACGGCAACGCTTTACCACGCGCTCAATCACGCCGTCTTCAAGAGTCTGTTGTTCCTGGCCACGGGCTCGGTGCTGCACGCGACCAAGGAGCGCAGCCTCGGCAAGCTGGGCGGGCTGATCCACCGGATGCCGTGGGTGGCGTGGCTCGCGCTGGTCGGAACCTTGGCGATGGCAGGACTGCCACCGTTGAACGGATTCGTGTCCGAATGGCTGCTGCTGCAGGCTTTTCTGTTCACGCCGAGCCTGCCGCAGTCGTTCATCAACATGCTGGTGCCGCTCGCCGCGGCGGCGCTGGTCCTCGCGGTTGCACTGGCAGCGTATGTCATGGTCAAGTTCTACGGAGTGGTCTTCCTGGGCCGGCCGCGAGAGCCCGATCTCGCCTACGCCAAGGATCCCGGCCGGCTCGAGCGCGCGGCGCTGGTCTGGTTCGCGCTCGGCTGCGTGGTGCTGGGCCTCTTTCCCGTGAACGTCATTGCGCTCATCGATCCGGTGGACTCGATGCTGGTCGGTTCGACCGTTGGCGGACGCGGCGGAAGCTGGATGCTGCTAGCGCCGGTGAATGCCGATCGCTCCAGCTACAGCCCGATCATTTTTCTCGCCGTCATTGCCGCGGTTGTAATGCTTACCATTCAGGTCGTGCACCGGCAATATCACGGCCGCATCCGCAAGGGCCCGGCGTGGGACTGCGGTTTTCCGCTGCAGACGCCGCGTATGCAGGACACCGCCGAGGGTTTCGGCCAGCCGATCCGGCAGGTATTCGAGCCTTTCTTCCGCATCGAGCGTACGCTGCCGTCTCCGTTCGACGCCAGGCCGCAATATAGGGTCGCGCTCGAGGATCATTTCTGGCATTGGCTCTATCTGCCCGTCGCGCGCGCCGCCGACGCGGTGGCGCGGCTGATCGGACGCATCCAGCAAGGCCGTATTTCCATTTACCTGACGTACAGCTTCTTCACGCTGCTTGCGCTGCTGTTCTTCGTCCGATGACGCCATGACGGCGACCGGGTTTCTCTCGCAACTGCTGCAGCTCACCATCGCGCTGATGTTAGCGCCGCTGCTCGTGGGCTGGGTCAACCAATGCCGGGCGTGGCTTTCGAACAAGAGCGCGCCATCGCTTTTTCTGCCGTACCGGACAATCTGCAAGTTGTTTCACAAGGATGCGGTCGTCGCCGAAAATGCGTCGCTCATTTTTCGCCAGACGCCCTACATCGTGTTCGGTGCCATGGCACTCGCGGCGGCGAT
>VBDA01000633.1:1439-2361 GCA_005883655.1 Betaproteobacteria bacterium
TGGACATCGGCACTGCGTTTGGAACCATGGGCGCGCGGCGCGAGATGTTCGTGGGCTTCCTGGCCGAGCCCGCGCTGTTGATGGTGCTGTTCACCGCGTCGCTGCTTTCGGGCTCGACCTCGTTACCGACGATCGTCGAGACCCTGTCGCATCGCGAGATCGCGATCTACCCCAGCCTCGCCTTCGCCGGCGTCGCGTTCACCATGGTGTCGCTGGCCGAGAATGCGCGCATTCCCATCGACAACCCTGCGACCCACCTCGAGCTCACCATGATCCACGAGGCAATGACGCTCGAATACTCGGCGCGTCACCTGGCGCTGCTCGAATGGGCATCGGCGTTGAAACTCTTCAACTATTCGTGCATCGGTCTGGCGCTTTTCCTGCCGTTCGGGATCGCCCAAGGCAGCGCCGACTGGCTTGCCATTCTCGGCGCCATTCCGGTGCTCATCGCCAAGCTCGCCGTCGGCGGGTTCGCGCTTGCGCTGATCGAGACCTTGTCGGCGAAGCTGCGCATCTTTCGCGCGCCCGAGTTCCTGGGCACGGCCTTTCTGCTCGCGGTACTGGCGATGCTGGTTAATCTACTGCTGGGCAGCTAGTGATGACCGCAACCCCGCTCTGGGCACAGCTTATCAACCTGCTGGCCGCGGTGCTGCTCTTGCTCGCGTTTGCGATGCTCGCCCAGCGGCGCGTGTTGACGCTGATCAATCTGTTCGCGGCGCAAGGGCTCGCGCTGGCGAGCTCGACCGCCATCGTCGCCTTCGCGACCGGTCAGAAACACCTCTACTGGTCGGCGGGCCTGACGCTGATACTCAAGGTCGCGCTGCTGCCGTGGCTGCTGCACCGGCTGATCCGCAAGCTCGACGTTCGCTGGGACGTGGAGGGATTGATCAATATTCCCATGACCATGCTCATCGGCATCGTG
>VBDA01000633.1:2372-2656 GCA_005883655.1 Betaproteobacteria bacterium
GACGCTGGGGATCGCCATGGCCAGCGTGATGCTGTCCTTCCTGATGATGATCACGCGGCGCAAGGCGATCCCGCAGGTGATCGGATTCCTGTCGATGGAAAACGGGCTGTTCTTTGCGGCGACCAGCGCGACCTACGGCATGCCCATGGTGGTCGAGCTCGGCATCGCGCTCGACGTCCTGGTCGGCATGCTGATTCTCGGCGTGTTCTTCTTCCAGATCCGGGAGCAGTTCGACAGCCTGGATCTCAAGCATCTCGAGCAGTTGAAGGAAGAGGAGTGATCGA
>VBDA01000165.1 GCA_005883655.1 Betaproteobacteria bacterium
GGCTTTTTTGTCGGGCCGACGCTCTTCGATCACGCCACCGCAGAGATGGCCATCTACCGCGAGGAGATCTTCGGGCCGGTGCTGACAATCGTGCGCGTCGATTCGCTCGAAGCGGCGATCGCATTGATCAACGCCAATCCGTACGCTAACGGCGCGGCGCTGTTTACCCGCTCCGGGTTCGCGTCGCGCCGGTTTCAGCAGGATGTCGAAGTCGGGATGATCGGCATCAACGTGCCGATACCGGTGCCCATGGCCTTCTATTCGTTCGGCGGCTGGCGAAATTCGCTGTTCGGTGATTTGCACGTGCACGGCATGGACGGCGTTCGCTTTTACACGCGCGGCAAAGCGGTGACCACGCGCTGGCCCGACGATGGCAGCGCCGCACCGGGCTTTCATTTGCCGACGCTGGGCTAGCGCAAAGAGCTCACTCCGGCGGGCGCGCTTACCGGGCGCATGGTAAACACGAACTCCATCATTGCCCAATAAGGGACGGGCTTGCCCTTGATGTCGGCGGGCGCGAAGCGGGCTCCACGAAGCGCGGCAAGCACCGTCGGCGTAAAGAACGGATCGTCGGGATAAAGTGTCGTATCGATGATTCGTCCGTCCGCTTCGACCAGCATCAGCACGGTGATCCGCGCATCACGGTGCGCAAACGCGGCGCGCAGCGGATACGGTACTGTCAACGTGTCGAGGAGCAGCGGTCGCTTGGTAACCGCCTGCGGGTAGCGTGAAGCGAGCCTCAGCGCCTGCGCACGTCCGATGCGGTCGAGATCGTTCAGGGGACCTACGGCCACATCCCCGGGTGGCGGCGCGTCGCTCGGCGTCGGCTCGATGCCCGGTTCGAATGGAACCGCTGCGCCGGGCGACGGCGTCGAGATGACGGCTGGTTGCTGCGTAGGTGCTGGCAGCTCTCTTGCGCTGGCCGAAGGCTTTGGTTCCCTGGATTTTTCTTCGGCAATTCGTTCAGCGGCCAACAACTCCGGCGCCTCCTGCGGCATCTCCGGAGGCGCGGAAAATGCAATTGGACGTTGGGCGACCAGCGCCACCTCGATCGGCAGCGTCACCCCGACGCGACTCGAGGGGAACATCAGACTCGACTGGAGCATTCCCGCGATCACGGTGATCGCCAGCGCGTGCACCGCCAGCGATGCCGCCAGCGACCAGGACAGCCGGCGCTTCGATGCTCGCCACATCGTCTTGTGCATGTCGCGCGTGTCGCGCATCGAGGAAGCCATGACTATCGCCATGGATCGGGATTTTACCCGTTGACCCGGAAACAACGCGGCCGCCCCGCTTCTCGCGGAACGGCCGCTTCGCAACAACTTAGAGCCAGCGATGCGTCGTTACTGGCCGAGCAGACGCCACGACATGCGATGGCCCGCCAGGTTCGGCGGGAGCGTGACGTTGACGAAGGTCACCTCGCCCGTGGTTCCAAGCGTGATCGCCAGCCGGATATCCGGCTGCGACGCGCCAGGCGCCGTGTCGAAGCCGACGATTTCCAGACCGACCGCGCCTTCCGCCGAGGCCACGCTCTCCACCGGCGTGCCGCCGCCGTTCTCCAGCAGGCTCGCGCCGGTGGCGAAATTTCGCGCATAAATGTTTGCAGTCTGCCCGGTCAGACATGGATCAGTCTGCGGCGAGGTGCCGATATAGGCGACGACTGAGATCGCGGCCTGTGGCGGCACGACGATCCTCTGCCCGGCAGCCCCGCCCGGCAGATCGTCGTACCAGCCCTTGTCCGGCTTGCTCGTCAATCCGAACTGCGTGCTCAGGGTATGCGGCAGCAGCTGCATGCCAGGGGTGCCACGACTAAGAGGAACAGGAAACGCCAGCGGCGTTGTCTGCGTGCCGTCGCGGAGCGCATACATGGTTTGCACCTGATGATCCGCCAGGTCCGAGTCGTCGTACAGCTTGCCTGTCCCGACGAATACCCAGCGGTCCACCCCGTTGCTCGCATCGACTTCGATCTGCGGTGGCGTGGTGACCGGTTGCGGGTTATCGCTAGGATCGACCAATCGCGCCATTTTTCCGAATGTCCAGGTATTCGGGTCGGCGTCGGAAATGTCAAAGCGCCAGAAATCGCCCAGCAGGTCGCCGGCGTAAATCTGCTCCGCGAGCTGATTACGGAAGTCCTGCGTGTAACCGGCCGGATGCGCGAGGCCAGAAGGTGTGCCCGCCGAGCCGGCGTCAAGGGTCTTGGTACTCATGGTCTTCATCAGGGCGCCGTCCGAGGCGCGAATGAAATACAGGTAGCCGTGGCCGTCCGGATTGTTGTAGCCGGACGCGACGATCACCAGCCAGATCCCGCCGAAGGCCCTAGTCTTGGCGATCATCGGCTTGCCGTAGGTGAATCCCATGTTCGGATCGGAAAACTCCCACAGCACCTTGCTCGCGGCCGTGGCTTCATCGATGATCTGCGCCGGATTGGTGACATCGAGCGCGAAATACCGATTGCCGCCTTTGCCCATGCCACCGACCAGGATGGTGTGCCAATTTCCGCTGTTGGCGGCGCCGAAGACGACGTCCGCAACCTTGATCGGCCCATCAACCATGTAGTGGTGCTTGAATGGAGGCAAGGCACCCGTTTGATAAGTGAGCGCACCCAAACCGGCCTTGGCATCGCCGGCAAGCGGGTCTTCCAGGATTCGAAATGATTCCAAGCCGCCGCGATAAAGCGGGCTTGGAACGTACGCCCACGTTTCATTGCCGTTCGCGTCGTTGAAGGCGTGCAGCATGCCATCGTTCGCGCTGACGTAAACCTGCGCCGGTCGAGTTGTTGCGGCCTTGAACGTCGAATAGCCTGGGTCGTCGCCATCGCGATACGCGGCACTCGGCTGTACTCCCACATACACCGGCGACGTATTGACGATGTCCCCCAAGAAGGCCTTGCGCTTGCGGAACTGGCCGAGCTTGGTCCCTTCGTTGGCGGCGTTGCCACGCAGGAATTCCACAATCGCTTTTTCGCGAGCCAGCTTGCTCAAGGTGTTCGGCGGGAAGAGCGAATCCCGCTGTTCATTGCCGAGGTTATCCCACAGGAACGGCACCGCGGTTCCCGCTTCGTTCATGGTCACGATCTTGCGGTTGGTGAACCAGGGCTTGTCGTTGGGAGGAGCGCCTACCGCCAATTGCGCTGCCAACTGTGTCGCTGCCTTCCAGACTTCCGCCACCTTCAAGCCGGTGTGCGGATCGATCTGTTCCTTGGTCAGGCTGCCCGCCCATCCCGGCTCGAACCTCGCGCGGTAGATGAAGTTGCTCGAGGCGCCAACGCTGGTGCTTTGCAGGCCCGCGCCGGCCCGCGCTCCGGCCTGAGAGGCGACGTCGGCGAGAACCTGTCCTATGCCGAGCTTGACCTCGTCGACCGATTGCGCATTGACGAACTGACTTCTGCCGTTGATCGCTGCGTGCCACAAATCGTCCACCCCGGAATTATCCGGATGGAAGACGCTCGGAGACGGAACTGGCCACGGCAACCCGGCAGCCAGCGCGGCTTCGGTAACCGACTGCTGGGCTGTCGGCAGCTTGCCCTTCGTACCGAGCGACACTGCGGCAAAATTCTGATGCAGCCAGGTCGCAGGATCGGTATCCGTCGCGAGGACGTTGTGCACAGCAGGTCCACTGTGCTGCAGATCGGTGACCCAGTAGTACATGGCGTAGTCGGACAGTGCGTTCTGCGTCAACTCCGACGCGGCATCTTCCTGGAATGGATGCGGCCAAGCCGCGCCCGGCACCAGGCCGCTGATGGGAGCGGTCGCGAAGTAGGGATACGTCGGGACCGTATTGTCCTGATCGTGGGGAACCACATCGGTCGGGACTGCGGCCTCATTGGTGTAGCCGTCGGTGAAAAACAGGTGGAAGTTCTTCGAGCACGAAAGAATGATCGGGTCGACCGCGCCGGTGAGACGTGGATGACTCCCTGTCTTGTAATATTCACCGATTCGCACCAGTGCCTGAAGCGACGGTGTTTCGTTGCCGAGCGGTACCGTAACCCCGAACAGCTTCGAGTACCAGTTGGTCTTCTGGCTCGCCACGTTGTCGAACTGAGCGATATTAAGGAACACCGGCGGGATGTCGTGCGGAGGAACGTTACTCAGGCCGTCGACCAGCGTATGGAAGCCGACGCGATACTTGCTGTCGATCTCCTTGAATGCCAGCGAGGTCACCGTCTTCACCGCCGTGATCCGGGTGCGGTAGTAGGCGTACCAGTTGGCGTAGTTGGTCATTTCCGATACGTCAGGTGTAGCGCCGCCGAACGTACGGTGGATCGGGTCGCCGAACGGATCCAGTCCATGGTCGAAGGTCGGGTTCACCGCGGGATCCAGATCGATGCGCTGGAAGGCCGGTATCGCAACATTGTCCGTTGCCGCCGGCTGGCCGAATTGGTAGAAGCGCGGATAAAGGTGACCTGTCGTCTCATCCCGGTCGTCCTTGCAGGTACCAGTCGACCGGTCTCCGTAGCCCAGCCACTTGGGTGTCGCGGCCACCGCGCCAACGATCTGGTGGTCGCACCATTCCACACTGGTCTTCCAGTAGTGGCGCGGGACCACTGCATAGCGCGGCGAAGCCACGCAGGCATCGGCGCCGGTGCCCGCGGTTACAGGAGTGTTGAACCTGGCATTCGGATAATCGTACGGCCCCGAGCTGTAGCCACCGGCGCGGTTGTTGTGGCGGCAGACCACGCCCGCGTGCTCGGCGTCGTACAGCAGCGAGTGCGAATTGTCAGAAAGCATGTCGCTGCAGCTTGCGCTACCCGAAGGTCCTGCGTGGGGAGCGCACGCCGGGTCGGTACCGGAGGAATAACACTGCGTGCCCGTGTCGATAGAACAGTGGCCCACCGTCGCTACCGGGTCACAGAGAACGACGTCGTAGGCGACGGAAAAGAAGTGAAAGAAGAAACGATGGCCAGGATCAGTAGGGCAGGCGCTGCCGTCTACCGAGCAGGTGCCGCCCTGGATCGGACAGAAGGATGGCTCGACGCACGTCGAGCTGAAGTCCGACCTGCAGATAGGGGAATACGACTTCGAGCTGCAGGCTTCGCCGGTGCCACCGATACCGCCGGGACCAGTGCAGATCTGGCCGGTGTTCGGGCAGTCGGCTATGGTCGAGCATGACTTGGTGGAATCGCCGCTGC
>VBDA01000166.1 GCA_005883655.1 Betaproteobacteria bacterium
GAGAGACTCCACGCCCCAGTTCGTGCAATTATTCGGCGGGGGATTGCACATAACGCCCGAGTCCGTATTGACGTAGCCCTTGAAGCCCATGTACCCGCGCAGCAGTGTCGTGATCAAGGTCTTGTTGAATGCGGCGCCCACCTGCTCGAACTGCTGCGTTGGCGACTGCCACCAATCGCTCGGAAGCTGCACACTACTGAGACTGTTCGAAGGTATCGGGTAGTACGACATCACGGCGCTGGTGCCGGCGTCCACCGCAGCCTGGAACGGCACGATGTGGTAGGCGAACAGGCTGCCCGGTGTGGGATACGCAGTGAACTTTCCCTCGGGGTTGTGTGCGTCGAGTCCGTTGGGCTGCGGTCCGTGACCCGGAAAGTGCTTGATGGTCTGGGCAATCGAATCGGGACCGAGCTGCTGTCCTTGGAACCCAAGCACTATGCTGCGTGTAATAGACGCGTTGAGCTGCGGGCCCTCGCCGAAGGTGGTCCGGTTCCGTGTCCAGCGCGGCTCAGTCGCGACATCGACCTGGTAACCATAGTTTTTACGGATGCCGGTCGCACGCCATTCGGCGCGTGCGATCTCCGCGAAATCCTTGATGAGCTGCGGATCGTTGGTCGCGGCCATGCCGAGTGTGCCTGGCCAAACGGAGAACAGCCCGGTGCCGCCGCCCGGCTCGAACACCGCGTTGCCACCGCCCAGATTGTTGAGCGGATTGGAGTTGAACACCAACGGAATGCCAAGTCGCGTCCCTTCTGCCACCTTCTGCCAATCATTCAGCGATGAAGCAGCCGCACCGGCGGTTGCGAACCCGCCACGCAGGGTAAGGTAGCGGATCTGCTGATTTTGGATGATATTGAGGTTCCCGGTCTGGCTGAAAGACACGATGTGCATCAGTCCGACCTTTTCCGCCAATGTCATTCGCGACAGAAGGTCCTCGACCCGCTGCGCTACTGGCAGGCGCCAATCCTCGTACGGGTCGAGCTGGCCGTTGCCATTCAAATCCTTGAACAAGTTCCCGGCGATCGTCATGGTAGGCTTGACCGTCGCGTTCACGGTGGTTGCCTTCAGCACGCGAGCCGTCCCATGCGCGATCATCGTGCTCGACACGCCATTGCATTGCAAAGTCCCTGTGACGATACCGTTCACCGAATCGAATGCCGGCAAAACCGCCGACAAGTCACTCTTGTTGAACGCCGCTTTGAAGAAATGTCCGTCAGTCCCCACGAACATCGGCGTGGCCGGACCGATGTGCAGGTTATTCAGCGTGCACCCAGCAAGATCGCCGCTCGTCGCGGTAAGCGTCACCGTAACGGTGCCTGGCGAGCGTAGATCGATGGTGTCAGGGAAGAACCGAGCCTGCACCGCCGGTAATGATTGCGCCGCGGCGAAAGGCGTCGCGAGCACTATTGCCAGTAACACGAATACACCCCGAGCTCGAGCTGAATACCAACCGTACAATCCGTTCATAAATACTCCTCCTAATATGGCAAGCTTGCGATTAGACCCGCCGTGACGGGCACCCGTACCTACAACTGCAACAACATGAATGATCGATAACAAACTACATGAATCCTGCAGCGCATTCGGCCACCACATTCGCAACTCGCTCTAGCGTCACAGCCGCGCGTTAGAGCAACCCCAACGCTCGCGCCTTCGCCACCGCGGCCGTGCGATTGCGTACATCGAGCTTCCCAAAAATCCGGTGCAGATGGCCCTTTGTGGTCCCTACCGTGATCGACAGCTGATCTGCGATCTCCTGATTGCTGCACCCGCGACTCACTTTCTGAAGAATTTCCGTTTCTCTCGCGGTAAGTAATTCGTGGTGCACGATGGCGGACTCACACTTTTGCCGAAATCGGGGCGTGTGGTTTGCCGATAGCTACGTGCATGCAATGTGCTTCCCGAGGGCCGAGCAATAAGGTCCGGCATCCTGCACAAATTGAACAATGTGAATAATCGTTGGATCAACATAACGTTCGAAGGCACCTTAGATGCTTGCCTTGATGCCGTCATCTATCCAAAGTTACGTTCGCGCGCTTGTGCCGAAGATTTGGTGCTCGCGCGCCTTATGGGTGGCCTGCATGCGATTGCGCACTTGGAGCTTTTCGTACACTCGATGGAGGTGACATTTCACTGTACCCACGGAGATCGAAAGCGTTGCCGCGATTTCGCGGTTCGAAAGGCCGTTATCGACAAGGCCCAGCACGTCAGCTTCGGTCCTTGTCAGGGCATCTACTCCAGCAGTAAACCAACTCATCTGCTCCTCCAGCTTTAGGTCTCCCGCGAGACATCCATCCCACACGTTTTGGTTCAAGCATAGATGGTAGCGCTACCATTTCTTATGGTAGCGCTACCATTTTCGCTTGTCAATGGGGGGCGCAAAATATTTTTGTTGGGGCAAACCCTTATGCGCTTGCGCGCTTGACGATCGAGAACCCGACATCGACTATCGGTTCCGCCACCGATCGACCTTGTGCCCGATCGATGATGCACCGCGCGGCCAGACGGCCGATAGCCGGGCCGTCGACATTGACAGTTGTCAGTGCTGGGACAGTATCCGCCGCGAAGTTTAGATCCCCGTAACCCACTACGGCGATTCTTTCCGGCACCGGGATCCCACGAGCCTGCGCCTCGATCATTACGCCCAGCGCGAGCATGTCAGAACTGCAGACGACTGCGTCGATCCCGGGATGGCGCGCAAGCAAGTCAGTCAATCCTTTACGGCCACTGCCCAGCGTTCCTGGCGCAGCGGCAACGAACATCGGAACCGCCGGGGCCAAAGTATTCGCGATTCCGAGCCGCGTGGCGGCAGCGGCCAAGCCTTTTGCGCGACGCCTGGCGCGCTCGTCGGCTGCCGTGATGACCGCTATACGAATCCGTTTTTTGCCATGGAGGTATTCGGCGACGGCCTCGCCGATATGTTCGTGGGAGAAACCCACCAGCATATCGATGGGCGTCGGAGTCAGATCCCAGGTTTCGACCACTGGGATATCGGCCTCGATCAGGCGGCGCCGGCCGCTGGGCGAGTGCATGATGCCCGTCAGCACGATACCGTCCGGACGGCGGGCGATCATGGTGTTGATCAACTCGTCTTCGCGCGCTCCGCCGTACCCGGTTTGGCCAAAGGTCACATGATAGCCGGCACCCGAGAAAGTTTCGGTCAGCGCCTCCCACGTGGCCTGGAAAACGGGGGAAGCGATAGTCGGCACTAAGGCTGCAATCAAATGGCTGCGACTCGACGCCAATCCACCGGCAAGCATGTTGGGTACGTAGCCAGTCCGGTTGATCGCCTCGCGCACCCGCCGCGATGTTTCGGCGGCGACGGAATCCGGAGCGTTCAGTACGCGAGACACCGTGATAGGCGCGACACCAGCTAGCTTGGCAACATCCGTTATCCGGACCTTGCCGGTGCCGCGGCGGCCACGCCGGCCTTCTGCGTGGGCTGGGGGTAACGCACGTATGTCGTCCAAGATTTCGACTCCTTGACCGCGGGTTTTCCCGATCATGGTAGCGCTTTCAAAAGCAAATGCCAATGGGGGGCTATGCGTGTTGGGATACGCCCGCAGTCCAACGTCTTGGGGGATGAAAACGACCGCGCGCTTGTGACGTCAAGGGCTTGACTACGCCTCGGGCTGCCTGCAAAGAGCATTGCGCGCAGCGAGGCCTTCAATGCGCTACTGCTGCCAACGACTCCACCAGCAACGCGGGGCGCGAAAAGCGCAGCGCTCTTTTTCAAAGGGCTTCAGCCTCGCGCGGTCAAGGGCGCGGTCAGCTGACATCGCAATCCGGCTTGCCCAGCATTAAGTACAGCTGATGGCTCGTATCAGAACATACGATTGGAGGTGCGGCGGGGGACTCCCTATTATTTGTCATTGTTGCAGTGCGTCATATTTCACTATCACTACGTTGCTACTGAAGGAACACCCTATGGAACGAATCAAACTGGACTATAAACCTCTGAGAGCAGCCGTCGCACGACGCGACCGAGCACATGTAGAAGTCGAGGCGCGGAAACTGCGCGACCAGCACCTCGCGAACCTTGTGATTCATGGGGCCAGTGACGTCTGGTCAGTCATCATGCTAGTAGGACGCCAAGTCCTGGCTTGGAGCAAACATCGCTATGAGGCTGCCCCCAAGGTTAGCCGGCTGTTTAATTTCATCCGTATGTAATCGGAACGCAGGCGTTCCTATCGCACAAAGGGTAGGGCTTGAAACCGGCAAGGGGCCCGCAAGCCCATCCTTGAGACTGGGGCATCAGCAAGCTCTGACATCGCAGTTGTGCGGGCCGGACCTCCTCAAGTCACGGGCGCCGGATTGAAAAGAACCAACGCGTTGTGCAGCTTCCATTGCTCGGCCCAGGTCTTTTTTCGGCCACTCGCCACGTCGAGCATGAGCTGGAACAGTTGCCAGCCGACCTCTTCGATAGTTTTCTCCCCGGTGGCGATCGTGCCAGCGTTTACGTCCATCAGATCGTGCCAGCGCTTCGCAAGATTGCTACGCGTGGCGACCTTGATCACCGGAACCTGCGCAAGTCCATAGGGCGTGCCACGGCCTGTGGTAAAAACGTGCAGGTTCATCCCGGCCGCGAGCTGCAACGTGCCGCAGATGAAATCGCTGGCCGGCGTAGCAGCGAAGATAAGGCCCTTCTGACTGACCTTCTCACCAGGCGCCAGAACGCCCGAGATCGGTGAACTGCCAGATTTCACGATCGAGCCCATCGCCTTCTCGACGATGTTCGACAGACCGCCCTTCTTGTTTCCGGGCGTCGTGTTTGCGCTGCGATCGACCCGGCCCTTTTCGAGGTAGTTGTCGTACCAGGCCATTTCCTTGATCATCGCTGCGGCGACTTCGGGGCTCGTCGCACGTGACGTCAGTTGGTCGATGCCATCGCGCACCTCGGTGACTTCCGAGAACATCACGGTGGCGCCGGCGCGCACCAGCAGGTCGGTGCAGAAGCCGACGGCAGGATTGGCGGTGACTCCGGAGAATGCGTCGCTACCGCCGCACTGCACGCCCACCACCAGCTCGCTCGCGGAAACGGTCTCGCGCCGGCGCGCGTTCAGGCGCTCGAGATGTTCCTCGGCCCGTGTCATGATCGAATCGATCATGGACATAAAGCCCACATGTTTGTCATCCTGCAGACGAACCACGTCGAGGACCGGTTCGGCGTTGTCGCCGATGTCGGCCACGTTGCGTTCGTCGACCAGCGGGATTGTCCCCGGCGGCAGCAGTCGTTCCGGTTGCAGCTTCTCGCAGCCCAGGCTGATCACCATCACCTCGCCGCCGAAGTTCGGATTGAGGCTGATGTTGCGCAGCGTGCGGATTGGAATGATTGCGTCGGGCGCGTCGATGGCAACGCCACAGCCATAAGTATGGTCCAGCCCCACGACGTCGTCGACGTTGGGGAACTTGGGCAGCAGTTCTGTCTTGATGCGCTGCACGGCGAAGTCAGTCACGCCGGCCACGCACTGCACAGTCTGGGTGATCGCCAGGATGTTGCG
>VBDA01000167.1 GCA_005883655.1 Betaproteobacteria bacterium
CACGTCGCGCAGCGCGTCGGCGGCGCCTTTGCGATCGAACTTGTTGATGGCGACGAAGTCGGCGAAGTCGAGCATGTCGATTTTCTCGAGCTGGCTCGCCGCGCCGAACTCGGGCGTCATCACATACAGCGACGTGTCGACGTGCGGCACGATCGCCGCGTCGCCCTGGCCGATACCCGAGGTCTCGACCACGATCAGGTCGAAACCCGCGACTTTGCAGGCAGCGAGCGCGTCGGGCAGCGCCTCGGAGATTTCACTCGCGGCATCGCGCGTTGCCAGCGAGCGCATGTAAATATTCGAGCTCTTTCCATCCGAATGGATGGCGTTCATGCGGATGCGGTCGCCGAGCAGCGCGCCGCCCGATTTGCGCCGCGACGGGTCGATCGAAATGACCGCGATTCTGAGCTTGTCGTCCTGGTCGAGGCGGAAGCGGCGGATAAGCTCGTCGGTCAACGAGCTTTTTCCGGCGCCTCCGGTGCCGGTGATGCCCAGAACCGGCGCTTTGCTCGCTTCCGCCGCGCGCAGCAACTCATCGCGCAACTTTGCCGGCACGGTGCCCGCTTCGAGACCGGTGATCATCCGCGCCAGTGACTTGTTGGCGAGGTAGGCGTTGCCGTCCTTGAGACCAGCGAGGTCCGCAGGCAGGTCGTGGCTCAAATCGACGTCGCTGGCGCTGACGATCTCGTTGATCATTCCCTGCAGCCCCAGCCGCTGGCCGTCTTCCGGCGAAAAAATGCGCGTCACGCCATAGGCGTGCAGCTCTTCGATCTCGGAGGCGACGATCACGCCGCCACCGCCACCGAACACCTTGATATTCGCTCCGCCGCGCTCGCGTAAGAGATCGAGCATGTACTTGAAGAACTCGACGTGCCCGCCCTGGTACGAGGAGATGGCGATGCCGTGCGCATCTTCCTGCAGCGCACAGGTGACTATCTCCTCGACCGAACGGTTGTGACCGAGATGGATCACCTCGCATCCGGAGGCCTGAAGGATGCGGCGCATAATGTTGATCGACGCGTCATGGCCATCGAACAGGCTCGCGGCCGTGACAAAGCGCACCTTGTGCAGCGGCTTGTAGACGAGCGGCTTGCGGGCGATGGCGCTATCGTTCATCGGCGAATCCCGGAGCTCCATATGGCACACCGGAGAGCGGAAAGCTTACTCCTCGGCGTGGCTCTGCCGACATTATATTACGTTTACGTAAACGTCAATATAGGAAGGCCCAGGTATCGGGTGCCTTAATATCCGGCAAGGCCCATCTCCCTGGGGTCGGCCATCGACCCGAACTTTCGCCGGTACTAAAGGTCCATTGCCCACTCACCCCTTTTTGCCGCCAGTCCGCTCGAATAAGCGGCGTCTTTCTGTGGACCACATTCCCATGATGGCTTTTTCGCGTCCGATTCGCCGCGTATTGGCGTGCGTTTTTTTTGTTGCGCTGTGCTGTAACGCACAGGCGGCTCTTCCACCAGGCGCGAGCCAGGGACCATCGGTCGAGGGCATCACCGAATACGATCTTGCCAATGGTCTCAAGGTGCTGTTGTTTCCCGACGCATCGCAGGCCAAGACCACCGTCAACATCACCTATCTCGTCGGCTCGCGCATGGAAAACTACGGCGAGACCGGGATGGCGCACCTGCTCGAGCACATGGTATTCAAGGGAACTCCGTCGCGAGGCAACCTCATGTCCGCGATGGGACAGCGCGGAATCGATTTCAACGGCACGACGTGGCTCGACCGCACCAACTACTTCGAGACTTTCCCCGCGTCCGACGAGAACCTCGACTTCGCGCTCGCCATGGAAGCCGACCGCATGGTCAACTCGTTTGTCGCGAAGAAGGACCTCGATAGCGAGATGACGGTCGTCCGCAATGAGATGGAGCGCAACGAGACCAATGCGGTGCGTATTCTGATCCAGCGGACCATGGCGGCGGCCTACAACTGGCACAGCTACGGCAAGGACACCATCGGCGCGCGCTCCGACGTCGAGCAGGTCGACATCGGACGGCTGCAGGCGTTCTATCGCCTCTACTATCAGCCAGACAACGCGGTGCTGGTCGTCGCCGGCTCGTTCGATCCGGACAGGGTGCTGTCGCTGGTGTCGAAGTATTTCGGGCCGATACCAAGGCCCACACGCGTGCTTCCGCGCCTTTACACCGAGGAGCCGGTGCAGGACGGCGAGCGGCAGGTGACGCTGCGCCGCGTCGGCAATACGCAGTGGCTCTCCGACCTGTATCACACGGTCCCCGCCGCGCACCCGGACTCGGTGGCGATCGAGGCCGCCGTCGGCGTCATGACGGTCTCGCCGGGCGGGCGCCTGTACAAGGCACTGGTGGAAACCAAGAAGGCGGCCGGCGTCGACGATTTCGTCTACAACGGTCACGACCCGAGCTTTGCGATGTTCCTGGTGAAAGTGCCCGATCAGGATCCGATCGAAGGCGCGCGCGAGGTGATGCTGCGAACGATCGAAGGCGTCAGGTCGGAGCCAATCACCGCGGCGGAGCTCGATCGGGTGCGGGCGAAGACGATCAAGCAGATCGACGACAGCATCAACGATCCGCAGCGTCTCGGCATCGCGCTTTCGCAGTCGATCGCCGAGGGCGACTGGCGGCTGTTTTTCCTGCGCCGCGACCGCTGGCGGACGGTGACTCCTGCCGACCTCGATCGCGTCGCGACGCAATATTTCAAATCGGCCAATCGAACCGTCGGCGCCTTCATCCCCGACGCCAAGCCGGACCGCTCGCCGGTCCCACCGACCGTCGATGTCGCGGCGATGGTCAAGGACTACAAGGGCGATCCTGCCGTTGCCGCCGGCGAAACCTTCGACGCGACACCTGCGAATCTCGACGCGCGCGCGCAACGCTTTACCCTCGCGAACGGCATGAAGGTTGCGCTGCTGGCGAAAAAGACCCGCGGCGAAACAGTGCAGTTTGCATTGCGCGTGCATTACGGAGACGAGAAATCGATCTTCGGCCTCGGAGGAGAAGGCAACCTCACCGGCGACATGTTGATGCGCGGGACAACCCGGCACAGCCGCCAGGAAATCGAGGACACGCTCGATCGCCTGCGCGCCAAATTGTCGGTCGGCGGCAGCCAGACTAGCGCGTCGGCACGCGGCCAAACCGTACGCGCGAATCTCGCGCCGACCCTCGACCTGCTGGCGGAAATCATGCGCCAGCCGTCGTTCCCGCCCGCCGAGCTGGAGACGCACAAGCGTGCGGAGATCGCGGCGCTCGAAGAAGGCCGAACCGATCCGCGCTCGATCGCCATTCGCGCGCTGGGCCGCTACGACAATCCGTACCCGGCCGGCGACGGCCGTTACACGCCGACCCTGGACGAGGCGATCAAACAGATCCAAACGCCCGGCGTCGATGCGCTGAAATCCTTTCATCAACGCTTCTATGGGGGCGCGGCGGCGGAGATCGCCGTCGTCGGCGATTTCGACGCACCGGCGGTCAAGTCGCAACTCGAGCGTCTGTTCGGAGACTGGAAGAGTCCGTCGGCGTTTACGCGCGTGCCCGAGCCGCTGGTCGCCAAACGCGCCAACGCCATGCCGATCGAGACGCCGGATAAGGCCAACGCCTTTCTCACCGGCTCGACGTCTTTCGCGCTCAATGATCGCGATCCCGACTACCCGGCATTCCTGCTCGCCAATTATCTGCTGGGCGGCTCGACCAATTCGCGGCTCTGGAATCGCGTGCGGCAGAAGGAAGGCTTGAGCTACGGCATCGGCAGCTCGCTAAGGGCCAGCAGCTTCGAGCCCAACGGCTTGCTCAGCATCTCCGCGATTTTCGCGCCGCAAAACCTGCAGTCGCTGCGAACCGCGGTGCAGGACGAGATCAAGCGCGCGTCGACCGAAGGTTTCTCCGCTACCGAAGTCGAGGATGGCAAGAAGGCGATGCTGCAGGAGCGAAGACTCGCGCGCACCCAGGACGCCGGCCTTGCCGATGCGTTGACGCAGCAGGCGTATCTGGGGCGGACTTTCGCCTATTCCGGGGAAGTGGACGCAGCCATTGCGAAGTTGACGCCCGAGGCGGTTAACGCCGCGCTGCGCAAGTACATGCAACCGGACGCGTTCGCCTTTGTGTTCGCCGGCGACTTCGCCAAGACCCACAAATAACGCCGCAAGCCCTGACCGTCGTCCCCGCGATGACGATTTCGGGGCGGTATCACTACCAGGCGCCCACGATACGCATCAGCGGATCCGCAATGCCGCGCGCGCATCCGAGCACCGGCGCCGGCGTGCGCAAGCCCCGCGGCCCCGGAAATGGCGCGGTGTATCCTCCCGCCTCCTCGATCAGCAGCAGTCCCGCCATGGCGTCCCACGCGTTGAGCGACAGCTCGACAAAAGCATCGTAGCGTCCGGCCGCGACGTGGGCGAGCTGCAGCGCGCCCGCGCCCAGGCTGCGCACCGCCGTTCCCGCGTCCATCAGCGCCTGGCGGATCGCCATCACTCGCGGCTCGGGATAGCGATCGTGGTGGCCGAGGCAGACGAGCGCGCTTGCAAGCGAAGTACAATTGCTGACCTGCAGGCGCTCGTCTCTGCCTCGGTGCGTGCGCCATGCGCCGTGCTCCCGCAGGACATGGAAGAGCTCGTCGTGCTCGGGATCGAAAACGACCCCGATCTCGCGCCGGCCATGCGCAACAAAGGCGATCGACACGCAGTAGTAATGCGCGCCACGCAGGAAATTATGCGTGCCGTCGATGGGATCGACGATCCAGATGCGCTCCTCGCCACCCGCGAACGACGCCGCAGTTTCCTCGCCAAGAAACGCGTCGTCCGGAAACTCCTGCGCCAACTCCGCGCGAATCAGGGTTTCCACCGCGCGGTCTGCCTGACTCACATAGTCCTGGGCGCCCTTGGTCTCGACCGCAAGCGCGCCGCGCCGGGAAAAGTAATCGTGCGCAAGCTCACCGGCCCTGCACGCAATTTTCCGGGCAGCTATATGACGTGCGTGGATGGACGATGCGTCGTTGGTCATCGATAAGGAAGTCGCGCGCGGTGCGGAAGAGTCACTTGGGCAACGCGTAGACTTCCTTGTCCCACTTGTCGAGCAGGCGCTTGCGCTCCGCCGCGCTGCCGTACTTGGCGAAGTCGTAGTTGATGAGCTTGATGTCGCTCATCTTCGGTGCTGCGGGCGGAATCGGCGTCGCGCGATTCGAGGGCGTCTGGAAGTTCTTGGTGTCCGCTCCGATCTTCTGCGCCGCCGGTGTGAGCGCCCAGTCGTAGAACTTCTTGGCATTGTCGAGATTCTTCGCGCCCTTGATGATCGACATCGAGCCGATCTCGTAACCCGTCCCTTCGCAGGGGGCGACGCTCTTCACCGGGAACCCGGCTGTCGCCTCGGTCACGACGTCGTGAATAAAGGCGATGGCGACCATGTTCTCGCCGCGCGCGGTCGCCTTGATCGGACCGACGCCCTGGCGGGAGTAGCTGCTGATGTTCTTGTGCCACGACTTGAGCATTTCGAAGGCTGGTTCTTCGCCGAAGATCTGCACCAGCGTCGCAATCGTCGTGTAGGCGGTGCCCGATGCATTGGGATTGGCCATCTGCTGTACTCGGGCTTGGCGAGATCGGCCCAGCACTTAGGCTCGGGAAGCTTTTTCTTCGCCAGTAATTCGGTGTTCCAGCCGATGCCCAGGGCGCCGGTGTAGATGCCCACGGTCCGGTATTTCGATTGTTCGGCCTGGCGCTGCGCCCAATCGTAGAGCTCTCGCAGCATCGGTGATTTGTATTCCTCGGTGAGTCCCAGCTCCGCGGCCTGCAAATGCGGGTCGCCCGTTCCGGCGTATCAGATGTCGTATTTGGGATTGGCCTTTTCCGCCGCGACCTGCGCCATCGACTCGCCGGAGCCTTTCTGGGTCATCCCGACCTTGATGCCGGTATCTTTCTGAAACTGCGCGACCAGCGCCTCGCACCACGGAATCGGTACGCTGCAGATGATGTTGAGCTGTCCCTGCGCGTGGGCACCGCCCGCGCCGGCCATCATCAGCACGCCGGCAGCCACGGCGATTTTCCTCAACGTCCTCACGGACACCTTCAGTGACATCATTCTTCCTCCTCGATGATTGATGATTGTGATCGCGACCGGGCTTCGATCACCTTTTTCGAAATTGTAGTCCAACTTCGCTTGCAGTCCGCGCTAAACTCCGCGAGAATTTGGCCAGGCCGCGGCGGAAAAGAACGATGCGAAACACCACTCGATTTGCTCCCGACCGCGCGCTGGACGTGATCTGTCTCGGGCGCTTCGCCGTCGATTTCTATGCGCAACAGATCGGCGCGCGGCTCGAAGACGTGACCAGCTTCGCGAAGTATCTGGGCGGCTCCTCGGCCAATACCGCGTTCGGTTGCGCGAGGCTCGGGTTGAAGGCCGCGTTGATCTCCCGCACCGGCGACGACGGCCTGGGCAGATTTCTGGTGGAGACG
>VBDA01000244.1:0-442 GCA_005883655.1 Betaproteobacteria bacterium
TGGCCTCGGCCAAGCGGATCAGCGACTCCTGTATGGAGCCGGTCGGTGCGCAGTAAACTCTCGGGTCGGCGATATCGATAGACATCTGATCGATTGTCGCATGGCTCATGCATCTGACGAAAGATGACACCACCGTCGTCTCGGATAGAATACGCGCATCGCACGCAACGGAGATCCGCCATGTACCGGAACATTCTTGTCGCCACGGACGGCTCGCGGCTTTCGGCCAAGGCAATCACGCATGCGATCGCGCTGGCGCGAGCGCTTGGCGCGAAATTGACCGGCTTCTACGCGTCGCCCGATTATCCGTTGCCCGCGTACGCCGACGGGGTGATGTATGAGCCGGTATCGCCCCAGGAGTACGCCGCGATAAGCAAGAAGGAGGCCGATCGGATCTTAGGTGCTGTCGGCGCGAAAGCCAAAGCCGCGGGCATCCGATTTA
>VBDA01000244.1:490-22264 GCA_005883655.1 Betaproteobacteria bacterium
CTGGCCGCCGCCAGGAAGGAGAAATGCGACGCTATCGTCATGGCATCGCATGGCCGCCGCGGCGTGTCGGCGCTTCTCCTCGGCAGCGAAACTCAAAAGGTGCTAACTCATTCCAAGCTGCCGGTGATCGTCGTCCGCTAAATCTAATCCATCAAGGCCGAAAACGGTCCGGCATCAACATTTCATCGAGCGTAGCGCGATGCTCTCGCGCCACGCAGAGGGCGAGCGTTTCACGTAAAATGCGCGCTTTGCCCGACGACGACTCGTCATGCGCGTATCGCAGTATTTTCTGACAACACTCAAGGAAGCACCGGCCGAAGCCGAGCTCGCCAGCCACCGCTTGATGCTGCGTTCGGGCATGATCAAGCGGCTCGCCGCGGGCATTTATACCTGGCTGCCTTTGGGACTACGCGTGTTGCGGAAGGTGGAGGCGGTCGTGCGGGAGGAGATGAACGCCGCCGGCGCGATAGAGCTTCTGATGCCGGTCGTGCAGCCCGCCGAGCTCTGGCAGGAGTCGGGCCGCTGGGACAAGTACGGGCCGGAGCTGCTGCGGCTCAAGGATCGCCACCAGCGCGACTTCATCGTGCAGCCTACGTCGGAAGAGGTCATCACCGACCTTGCCCGCAAGGAGATCAAGAGCTATAAGCAACTTCCACTCAACCTTTACCATATCCAGGTCAAGTTCCGCGACGAGGTACGGCCACGATTCGGCGTCATGCGCTCGCGCGAGTTCATCATGAAGGACGCGTACTCGTTCGACGTCGACAAGGAAGCGATGCTCAGGTCGTATCAGATCATGTACGATGCCTATACACGAATCTTCACCCGCCTGGGATTGAGCTTCCGGGCGGTCGCCGCGGACACCGGCCCGATCGGCGGCTTCGCGTCGCACGAGTTTCAGGTGCTCGCCGAGTCCGGCGAGGACGCCATCGCGTGGTGTGCGGCGTCCGACTACGCGGCAAACGTCGAGCTGGCGGAGGCGGTCGCGCCGCACGCCCATCGCGCCGCACCGGCCGAGCTCATGCAAAAAATCGACACACCCGGCCTCGCGACCTGTGAAGAGGTCGCGCACCTGTTGCATCTGCCGCTTGGGCGCACGGTGAAATGCATCATGCTCAGCGCCGGCGGCAAAGTGCACATGCTCCTCATTCGCGGCGACCATAGCTTGAACGAAATCAAAGCGGCGAAGGTGCCCGGGCTCGCCGGCTTTCGCTGGGCTACCGACGGCGAGATCGTCGCCGCCACTGGTTGCTCGCCGGGTTATCTCGGGCCGGTAGGCATCGATCCCGCCATGCCCTTGATCGTCGACCGAACGGTCGCGGTAATGAGCGATTTCGTCTGCGGCGCCAACGAAGCGGATTACCACTTGCGCGGCGTCAATTTCGGCCGCGACTGTCGCGAGCCCGACATCGTGGCCGACATCCGCAATGTGGTGGCGGGCGACCCATCGCCGGACGGCAAAGGTACCCTTGACATCGTTCGCGGTATCGAAGTGGGACACGTTTTCGCGCTCGGAACAGAGTATTCTCAGGCGATGGGCGCCACTTTCCTCGATGCGGGCGGTCAATCGCGGACCATGGAAATGGGTTGCTACGGCATTGGCATCACGCGCATCGCCGCCGCGGCCATCGAGCAGAATTTCGACGAGCGGGGTATCATCTGGCCGGCGCCGCTCGCACCGTTCACCGTTGCCATCGCACCGATCGCGTTTGATCGCAATGAGGCTGTGCGCACCGCCTCGATCGCGCTTCACGACGAATTGTGCGCCGCCGGCCTCGAGGTCCTGCTCGACGATCGCGGGGAGCGCCCGGGCGTGATGTTCGCCGATCTCGAATTGATCGGCATCCCGCATCGCATCACCGTCGGCGAGCGAGGATTGAAAGAGGGCAAGGTCGAATACCAGTCGCGGCGCGATACCGCTGCCACCGCGGTCCCCATGACGGAAATCGTGGCGCTGGTCCGCGCCAGATTGCAGAGCTGATGCGATGAACGGCGCGCTTTCGATGCGAAGAATCCTGAGGGCAATGAGCGCGATGCTGCTCGTGCTCGTCTGCCTCCCGGCGGGCGCCGGAAATCAAATCGAGGAAGCGCTTGCGTCGAAAGTGCAAAATTCGCTCCATCGCTCGGTCAGCGACTATCCCGCTCCGCATCTCGTCTTCGCGACCGACGGCGAAGGGTTGGCATGGCTGGCCGACATGTCGTCTCGTCTCGCATCGAAAATGCCGGACTGGCCCACACGCCGCAACTTCCTGGTGACAGTTCAGTACGAAGCAACCCGCGCCGGGCTCGATCCTCAGCTCGTGCTCGGCCTCATCCAGCACGAAAGCAACTTTCGCAAATACGCGGTTTCCGGCGCGGGCGCGCGCGGATTCATGCAGGTCATGCCGTTTTGGGTACGCCAGATCGGCGACGGCGGCCATGATCTGTTTACGTTGCGCACCAATCTCCGCTACGGCTGCACTATTCTTCGCCACTACCTCGACATCGAGCAGGGCGATCTTTACCGTGCGCTCGGCCGCTATAACGGCAGCCTCGGGCGCGGCGAGTATCCGACTGCGGTGCTCGGATCGATGAAACGCTACTGGAGTTGGACGGCCGCTCTCGCCGTCAGCGGCCACGCCGAGCCCGGCCACGACGGCATCAAGACTCTGAATTGAGCGTCGAGCTGCGCTACCGCGGCCGGTTTGCCCCCTCTCCAAGCGGCCCGCTGCATTTCGGTTCGCTGGTTGCCGCGATATCGAGCTGGTGCGACGCCCGCGCGTCCAAGGGCGACTGGCTGCTGCGCATCGAGGATGTCGACCAAACGCGCAGCCGTCCTGGCGCAAGCGATGCCATTCTCGCCACACTCGAGGCGTACGGCTTCGAGTGGGACGGACCCGTCGTGCGACAAAGCGAGCGCTCCGCGCTTTACGCCGCGGCGCTAGATGATTTGATTCGCCGTCGGATGGCGTTTGCCTGTGCGTGCACGCGCAGAGAGCTGGAGCTTGCGGCGCCGGACAAGGCCGGCGAGCGCGTCTATCCGGGGACATGTCGTCAGGGCGTACCCACGGGTCGCGAAGGCCGCTCCTGGCGCGTCGCAGTCACCGACGAAATCGTATCCTTTGATGACCGCTTGCAAGGCATGCAGGAGCAGCAGCTTGCGCGCGATGTCGGTGACTTCGTGCTCAAACGCGCCGACGGACTCTTCGCCTACCAGCTTGCCGTCGTTGTCGACGACGGCTTGCAAGGGATCACGCACATCGTGCGCGGTGCGGATCTTCTGTTATCGACGCCGCGGCAGATCTGGCTGCAACGGCAATTGGGATATGCCACGCCATCGTACCTTCATCATCCGATCGCGCTCGACGCTCGCGGCAGGAAATTGTCCAAACAGGCCGCTGCGAGGGCGCTGAGCCCGCATGCGCTTTCGCAGCTGCGCGAGGCGTGGACGTTTCTCGATCAACCGGAGCCGCCGTCCCCGCCTGAATCGGTGGGCGAATTCTGGCGCTGGGCGCACGCCGCTTGGAATGCCCGGAGACTGCCACCGGTCATCATGCTACCCGCGCCGCGCTCATGCTCGTGAGCACGGACCAGACGGTATAATTACAAATCCACCGGCGCGCGCTCCGCGTTGAGCTTCCGGGCGCCGCCTCTGGCCGGGCACCACTATTTCCATGACAACTCTGGTCGTCGTCCGCAAGAACAACGAGGTTGCCATCGCTGCCGATTCGCTCACTACGTTCGGCGATACACGGTTGTCAGCGCAATTCGACAGCACTTACGACAAGATCGTGCATCACAAGGGCACATATTGGCTTGTGCGGCAGCGCTGCGCATCAGCTCGTCTTCGAGAGTCTGCTCGCCAAGCACGAGGATTTCGATTTCTCGACCAAGCGCGCCATCTTCGAAACCTTTCGCAAGCTTCATCCGATTCTCAAGGAGCAGCATTTCCTGAATCCCAAGGAAGAGGAGGACGATCCCTACGAATCGACCCAGGTGACCGCATTGATCGCCAACGCCAGCGGCATCTTCGGCGTCTACTCGATGCGGGAGGTGTTCGAGTACACCAAGTTCTGGGCGGTCGGCACGGGCCGCGAGTTCGCGCTTGGCGCAATGCACAGCCAGTACCAGCGCATGCGCAACGCCAGCGCGGTTGCAACCGCCGGAATCGAGGCTGGAGCGATGTTCGACAAAAACTCCGGGCTGCCGATGACGATTTACATGCTGTCCCTGAAGTGAGCGTCTATCAGCCGCCTTCGTTCGTGCCGGACGACGCCGAGGCAACGGAGCGCGTGATCCGGGATTACCCGTTCGCGACCTTGGTCACGGCGCGCGCGCCCGAGCCGCAGATCAGCCACGTCCCGCTCTTGTTTCACGCCTCACCGGAGCCCAATGGCATGCTTATCGGCCACATGGCGCGCGCCAATCCCCATTGGCGGCAATTCGCCGACGGTCCCACCGTGGCTCTGTTCCATGCACCGCATGCCTACGTTTCGCCGTCCTGGTACGCGGAGCCTGAAAAAGCAGTCCCGACCTGGAACTACGCCGTTGTTCACGTCCACGGCCGCGTCGAACTGGTGTCGAATCCGGCCGCACCACGCCGTGGCGCCTGCAGCTCGAGGGCCGTGAGCTCGAAACGATGCTCAACGCGATCGTGGCCTTTCGGCTGGTGATCGGGCGCGTGGATACCAAGCTCAAGCTGTCCCAGAACCGCAGCGCGGTCGATCGGCGACGAGTCGTCGCAGCGCTGCGCGAGGAAGACACCGCCGACGCAAGCGCCACGGCCGATTGGATGCAGCGTTATGCCGGAGAAGGATGACCCGCGTGTTCGGCTCGACAAATGGCTTTGCGCGGCCCGCTTTTACAAGACGAGAACCATCGCGGCGCAAGCTATCGAGTCGGGACGCGTGCGAGTCGACGACCAACGCGTCAAGCCGTCGTACGCAGTCAAAGCTGGCACGTGGATCACTCTCTCCAAGGATTCGCTGGTCTGGAGGGTAGAGGTCACCGCGGTGTCGGACAAACGCGGGCCTGCGAGCGAGGCGGCTAGGCTGTATCGTGAATCCCCAGAGAGCGCGGCCGTGCGCGAGGAGGAAATCGCGAAACGCAAAGCGGCCGCCGCGAGCGCGCCACGAACTTCGGGTCGCCCGACTAAGCGCGACCGACGCAGACTACATTCGTTCTTCGAAAAGAACTAGTGCACTAAAGTACCCTAGCAATATCGCACGTTCGCGAAGTCGAGGATAAGATCAGGCTGCTGGTAACCGCGCCACGCCAGGTAGCTCAGTGCGGCGACCACCACCAGGGCGATCACCCGCCACGGCCAGCGGAACGCGACCGCTTCAGGCACGCTGCTGCACCTCCACCGGAATGGCGGGCACGACATTGAGCTCGCGCATGGTCGCCATGACCGAGCTAAAGTCGGCGGCGGTGCGCACATTGGGGATCGGCTTCGCCAGCAGATTGACCGCGCGCCCGCTAACGACGAGCGGCATATCTTCAGGCAACGCGGTTCTCAGCGAGCGTATTTCCTGCCCGGCGATCTTTCCGGAAATGCCCCGGTCGAAAAGCAGGATCGCGAGGCACACTTTGTAAGCGTGCGCCGCGCCGGCGACTTCCTGCGCAGGCACGCCGCTGCCTAGCGTCAGGCAGTTGATGCCCTCGGTGAAGAGGAGCAGCTCCAGAATCGCGAGCCCGAGCTGATTCGGATCGTTCGGAGGTGTGGCCAGGAGTATCTGGCTCGCGTTGCGCGTGGGCCGCACCAGCCGCGTCACATCGCGCAAAAGCCTCTGCGCGATATCCGCAAAGCGCAGTTCCTGAAAGTTCTGCATATCGCCGCGCACCACGTGCTCGTGCACCGCCTCGTTCAGCGGAATGAGCGTTTGCTCCAGAAAGCGCCTGAGCCCCTGGCCGACCAGCAGCTTCGACAGGTGGTTCTGCAGTTCGCCGACGCGATGCTCGGCAAGAAGCTTGACCGCGGCCTCGATTTCCGACGGCAACGGCAAGGGATCCTCGACGGCGATGCCGAGCATCGATTGCAGCGCCGATTCCGCCAGAGGAACAACCGCGCCCGCACGCCAGCCTTCGGACAACAGCTGCTTGATGACCTTGAGCCGCGCGACTTGATCGGGAGGATAGACGCGGTCGCCGAATCCATCGCGTGCCGGATTCGGAAACCCGTAGCGTCGTTGCCACATGTACAACTGTTCGCGTCGGAGGCCGGTGATTCGTACCACCTCACGGATGTGCAATGAAACGCGCAGGTCGCCGCTGGCCGCTGGCATTGCAAGTGACAGCCCGGGATCGGTACGGCGAGTCGGGGCTTTAATTAGGATTCCCATTTTTTTCCTCTGCACTGTGTGCCACAAGTATAAAGACTTCAGCTGTCGTTTTCAGCTTGGCGTGGCGCGGCATATCTCGCCGCAACGCGTCAGGCCTATTCGTGAACAACTCGGACGTATTGCTCCTGGAAGCGCTTTGCTCCATCATCTTGCTTTTGGAACAATGGCTTCCGGTACTTCGCTTGGTCCGAGCTGTGCTCAGCTGCCCACCACAATAGTAGCTGTGCAAATATCGTACCTGGCCAAGCCAAGCCTCCCCCCATGTTTCGTTTTGGCAAGGCTCCGAAGGACCCGCTCGCGGACGCAAAAACGGCGGAACGCTGGCTCGCGTCCTTTCCCGCGAGCGATCCGCTAGCCGTTCACTCCGCGTTGCTGATCGAGCTCGGCGCGCTTACCGAGCGCGATGCACGCCGGGCGCCGGCCCGATTGGAGGCAGTCTTTCATCTCGACGTTCAGACCGAGGCCTTACGAAGTTCGTTGACCGCGCAATATCTCGAACACGGCAGCCGGTCAACCCGTGTCGAAAGTCAGTTGTGGCAGGCGCTATTCGATCTGACGCAAGGATTCCTGCTTTGTTATCAGGCGTTCGAACGCGAAATAAGCCGGTATCCGCAAAATAATAAGTGGCAGCTGCTGCTGCCGCAGTTGATCGCGCGCCAGATTATGCATCAGGGTCTCGACGCAAAAATTCGGCTGTACCGATACGAGCAATGGATTCCCGCGCGTTGGGTCGACCTCCACGCGCACTTCCAGGTGGCCTGCACTGCGCAAATTGAACGCAAGCCGGTGGCCGTTCTTGCCGGCGGCGTATTGACCACAATCGAGCAGGAATATCTGCGGGTGTTGCTGCTGCAGCTGATGAATGCCGGCAATCTCTCGCCGCGCTACGTGGAATGGGTTGCCGACCAGCTATCCGAATGGTGCGCCCCTTTGCGGCTCAATATCGAATCCTCGACCGTGAGCAGCTTTTATGTCGACTTGGGTTCCAGAACCGGGCTCAAGCGGCGCGGCCCGCAGCCGCTCGAAGGCCGGGTCTTGTTTCTGGACACGCGGCCGCTGCACGCAGTGCTCATGCAGAACGTCGTCATGCTCGAGCAGAAGGTTCGCAACGACCCCTTGTCGGAGCGCGCATCGCGCCGTGCCGAGCAGCTCAATCTGCTGACCAAGCTCGCTTCGCAAGTCGATCCCGAATTCAGGCCGGTTGCGCGCAGAGGCGAGCGCACCAACGCCAGCGGCAGCGTCGACGCGATCGTCGGCTTTGCCAAGATCTCGGGATTCCTGCGCGATGACGAGATTGGCGCGCTCGTCGACGGGGGCGCCCGACCGGGCAGCTTTGGCGATACGCTGGAAATCGCGACTTTCGGCCGCCTGCGCAACGAGACCGCGCGCACGCTCGAGATCGTTCGGCGCCGCTTCGCGACCTACGCCGCGCCGGGAGGAGCGTGGGAAATCCGCGACGTCTCGCAGACCGGCTATCGCCTGGTCGCGCCGATGACGATTATCACCTCGATGACCCTTGGCACCCTGACCGCCATCCGCGGGCAGGGTGACGCACTGTGGATGCTGGGTATCGTGAGGCGCATGAAGCGCCTCACTGCTGAACGCGCGGAGGTCGGACTGCAAATGGTCGCCAACAACCTGGTCGCTGTGGAACTGACCGAACAAAAACGAGGCGACGCCGACTATTCGGTCGACGGCGAAATCTCCACGACCAGCAGCCGGCGTTTCTACGGCTTGTTCCTCTCTTTGAAAAAACGCGAGAGCGAATCCGCGGTTCAGACCTTGATCGTGCCGGCGAGCGAATATCAGCCGGGCAAGCGCCTGCTGATGAGTGTTGCAAAGACATCCAATTCGATCGCTTTCGGCCGGCTGCTCGAACAGCAGCCCGATTGGATCTGGGCAACGGTCGAATCGCTCGATTACGCGCACCGAGACCAGCACGTCTCGCTAGCCCCTGGTAGTCCGTAACGCCCATTCGTCACTGCCGCATTTCGAACCGATCGCTGCGCGCGCGCGCAGGATACCTCGGCAGCGCGATTCCGCGTTCATGATTGAATCGACCTTGAGACCCCGCGAGCCAATGCTGCCCCGACGTTACCACGAGGTCTTCGCGCAGCACCGTTGGGAGGTTCCGACCGAGTTCAACATTGCGACTGCTGCGTGCGGCCGCTATGCCGCCGATCGCTCCCGGTTCGCGATGTATTGGGAGGACGAGACGGGGGTGACCTCGGCGCTCACCTTCTGGGACCTGCAACAGCAGGCGAACCGCCTTTCCAACGCGCTCGCGGCGCTTGGCGTGGGCCGCGGCGATGCCGTCGCGATCATTCTGCCGCAAAGGCCCGAAACGGCCATCGCCCATATCGCCTGTTATCAAATGGGTGCCGTTGCCGTGCCGCTATCGTTTCTGTTCGGTCCCGACGCGCTGGAATATCGATTGCATAACGCCGAAGCCAAGGTTGCGCTCGTTGATTCCGCGTCGCTGCCCAATCTCGCGCCGATCCGTCAGAACCTGCCGCAACTCACCCATGTCATCGGCGTCGCGGACGTTCGCGAATCGTGGTTGCTCGAATGGGAGAAGTTGCTAGCGAAGGCATCGCGGCATTTTTCGCCCGTGACGACGCGGGCGAACGACCCGGCACTCCTGGTCTACACCAGCGGCACCACCGGCCCGCCAAAAGGCGCGCTCATGCCGCATCGGTGCCTGCTCGGCAACTTGCCGGGCTTTGTCTGCTCGCACGACGGCTTTCCGCAGCGAGGCGATCTCTTCTGGTCGCCGGCGGATTGGGCCTGGACTGGCGGACTGATGGATGCGCTCTTGCCAACGCTTTATTTCGGGCTTCCCATCCTCGGTTATCGCGGCCGATTCGATCCGGAACGCGCGTTGGCACTGATCGAAAAGTACCAGGTGCGAAACACGTTCCTGTTTCCGACGGCGCTGAAGATGATAATGAAGGCCGTCGCCGAACCCCGAAAGCGTTACGACATTCACTTACGCACCATGATGAGCGCCGGCGAAGCGGTCGGAACGACGGTATTCGCGTGGGCGCAGGAATCGCTTGGTGTCACCATAAACGAAATGTTCGGTCAGACCGAGATGAACTACATCGTCGGCAACTCTCACACACTGTGGGCGGTGAGACCTGGATCGATGGGCCTGCCCTACCCGGGTCATCGCATTGCGGTGATCGATGACGACGGCAATGAAGTCGCGGCAGGCGACGTCGGCGAAGTCGCAATCCACCGCATCGCTCCGGACGGCGTGCCGGACCCGGTGTTCTTCCTCGAATATTTCAAGAACCCTGAAGCCACCGCCAAGAAATTCAATGGCGACTGGAGCCGAACGGGCGATCTCGCCAAGCGCGATGAGGACGGCTATCTCTGGTATCAGGGCCGCGCCGACGATATGTTCAAGGCGGCGGGCTATCGCATCGGCCCGTCGGAAATCGAAAATTGCCTCGTCAAACACCCGGCCATTGCCAACGCCGCTGTCGTGCCGAGCCCGGACGAAACGCGCGGCAACGTGGTGAAAGCGTTCATCGTGCTGGCAGCAGGACATGCGGCTACCCCCGCGCTGGAAGAAGATATCCAGCGTCATGTGCGGGCGCATCTCGCGCCGTACGAGTATCCCAAGGAGATCGAGTTTATCGACGCGCTGCCGATGACCACCACCGGCAAGGTTCAACGACGCTTGTTGCGTCAGCGTGAGACAGAGCGCAAGGCGCGAAACGAAACGCGCTGACCCTCGGCCGCGGTCGGTCGCTTCGCCGCACGATGTACGCCGCGCCCGGAGCCGCGAAGATAAACTGTCACGCTGCCGTGTCAGCGCTTGTCGCGGCCGGCAAGTCTTTCGAGGAAGCGGCGATGCATAAGGACCCATACGATCGCCGGCGCGACCGTGGGCAGGATCAGCGTACCGAACTGGTAGCAAAAGGCGATGACCTCGCGCTGCCAGGCATTGAGGTTGGTTTGTGACGCCACTGCGGGTCCGGCAAGAATGGCGGCATTCTTCAGGAAATCGGCCACGACGCTGAACGTTTGAAACGGAAGCAGCACCGCATATCCGACCAGCAGCATCCATACTCGATGCGGCTCCTGTGCCGCGAGTATTAGCGCGGCGAGCATCGGCAAGCCGAACGAGAATAACAGCACATTGCTCTCGACCGACAACACCGCTTTCATGCCAGAGGGATTCGCCGCTTCATCGGGTTTGAGCGAAGTGACAAATGTGACCAAGGGCCCAATTTGCTCGACGTTCTTGACCCAGTCGAAGGTGCTCCGCGTAATCAGCTCCGTCAGCAACGCGACGGGCCACACCAACAGCGGCGCGGCGAGGTACCACACTGCGAATGTCAGCGGCAACCAGGCAACGACACGCAGCACGAATCGCGGCAGAGAATCGGAACCGGCGCGCATCGGTTTCAGGCGGCGGCGGGCACGTCGGGTGTCTCGGGTACCTCGGGTGACACCCGCGGCAAGGTGCGCACCCAGAGCAGCCAGACGATCAGCACGTCGAGCATGATGAGGGCTTGCCAGACGTAGAGGTGGGCCCATTCGAAAACGTTGAAATTCCATTGCCCGAGATAGAACAGGCTGATCACGCGGACGATGTTGAGGCCCTGCACCGCGACCACGCCGATGGCCAGCCCGGCGAGCTTGCGTTTCCACGGTGCCGGAAACGCGAGAATTGCGGCAACGAGCACGATCGTCGCCTCGACACCGTTACACCCTGCCTCGATCGAAACGGCAAAGCCGTTACTGGTGCTCTGCAGGACCTTCCCCTGAGAGAGGACCTGCGGATCGAACAGCTTGACGATGCCGGCGCTGATCGCTGCCAACGTATTCGTCCACGGGACGACGAACCACGACTGCACCCAGGGTGTGAGCTCAAGCCCGAACAGCGTCGCCTGCAGACCCAGAAACCAGAGAAAGAAACCGACCATGGGGCGCAATTCTACGCAATTCGCAGCGCTGCCGCCGTTACGGCGCGGGAAAGCCAGGCGCTAATGCACCGCCGCACGAGCGTCCGCGCCACTCCTCGAAACACTCGTATTGCACACGCCTTAAGAGAGCTTTGAGCGCGACAGCGGCGGATTCTGCGCGAAATAGCGCTTCACGCCGCTGAAAATCGATCCTGCGAATTTTTGCTGATACTTGTCGCTTTTCAGTTTCAGCTCCTCGTCAGGATTGGAGATGAATGCCGTCTCGACCAGTATCGAGGGAATGTCGGGCGCTTTCAAAACCGCGAACCCGGCTTGTTCGACGCTGCCCTTGTGCAGCGAGTTCACCGCGCCTATGCCGTCGAGCACCGAGCGACCGACGCGCAGGCTATCGTTGATTTGGGCGGTCTGCGACAGATCGAGCAGCGTTCTGGCCAGGAATCGATCCTTATTGTCCAGATTGACGCCCCCGATGAGGTCGGCATTGTTCTCGCGTTGCGCGAGCCATCGCGCCGCGGCGCTGGTGGCGCCGTGCTCCGAAAGCGCGAATACAGACGAGCCGCGAGCGGTTGGCGTGGTGAACGCGTCGGCGTGAATCGAAATGAAAAGGTCCGCCTGTACCCGGCGCGCCTTTTGAACGCGCACGTTCAATGGAACAAAGTAGTCATCATCACGCGTCAATATCGCGCGCATGTCGGGCTGAGCGTTGAGCATGCCGACGAGTCTCTTTGCGATGGCAAGCGTGACATTCTTCTCGTAGGTTCCGCGAGGACCGACCGCGCCCGGGTCCTCGCCGCCGTGGCCCGGGTCGACCACGACGACGATCGGCCTTCGAATAGCCGCCTTCGGCTTTGACGGAATGACCGACGAGCCGCGATCCATGGGCCCGAATCGATCCGGCGGCAGAGCTTCCACTGCTGCGCCTTCGCGCGTGCTGCCTTTCTCAAAATCGAGCAGCGCCATCAGCGGATCCGTCGGCGTCAGCGGGTACAAGTCGAGTACCACGCGATGTCCATACTCCCCGACCGGCTGCAGCGCGAACAATTGCGGATCGACCTCGGTCTTCAATTCGAGCACGAGGCGCACCACGCCCGGCCTGAAGCGCGCGACGCGAATGGCCTGGATATACGGATCGCTGGGTTGCACGCGCTGCCCGAGCTGCGCGACCTCGCTGCTCAACTCGATGTCCTCGAGGTCGAGCACCAGACGCTCCGGATTCTTCATCGGCAGCATCTGGTGCGATACCGCCGAGGATGACTCAAGTATCAGGCGTGTGTACTCCTGCGCCGGCCACAAGCGCGCGGATGCGATGGTCGCCGCACTCGCGGCTCGGTTCCACCACCAAGGTGCCGCCGGCAGGAGCAGCCATTGGCAAACCCGGCGGCGCTCGATGCAAACGCATGCGATCAGGGGTTCGCGGCAAATGCGGCGAGGCATGCGCTACCGGCGACGCTCGTCGCGTCCAGCGTCAGCACCCGCGCAGTATCGGCGTGCTCGAAGCGCATTTCGATGTCGCCCGCGGGCAACCATCCAGCGGCGCGTTCCGGCCATTCGAGGACACACACCGTGTCCGGACGCAGATATTCGGAGAAGCCCGCTCGGTCCCATTCTTCGGGGTCATTGAAACGATACAAATCAAAATGATAAAAGTATAAGCTCGAAACGATATAATGTTCAAGCAATGTATAAGTCGGACTCTTCACAGTGCCGGCCCATCCCAGGCGGCGAAGCATCCCCCGCACCAGCGTCGTCTTGCCGGCCCCGAGCTCCCCGGAGAGGGTCACCAGCATTCCCGGCGCCAAGCCAGGCGCAAGGCGTGCTCCCGCGCGAGCGGTCGCCTCGGCGTCGGGCAAGAGGGTGCGAAGCTCTTCTATAATCTGCATCATTTTTTCGCACAGCGCGCCACCGCTTCCGCGCCGTGACAAGACCCCGCTTTGGACTTTTCACAACTTGCACGCGACATCGTGATCTGGGGCCAGGAGCTCGGATTCGCGGAGCTCGGCATCGCCGATACCGAATTGTCCGCCGACGAGGCGCGGCTTGGCGCGTGGCTCGATGCCGGCCGTCACGGCGAAATGGATTATATGGCACGGCACCGCGGCCGCCGGGCACGGCCGTCAGAAGTAGTCCCCGGAACGATCCGCGTCATCACTGCGAGGCTCGATTACCTGCCCCGGCGCGCGAAGGATCCGGAGGACGCGCTCTCCGATTCGCGCAAGGCCTACATCTCGCGCTATGCGCTCGGCCGCGACTATCACAAGGTCATGCGCCAGCGGCTGCAGCAGCTGGCCGATCGTATCGGTAAAGCGATCCGGAGCTCAGCCGATAACTCCGTCGGCAGCTCGGCCCACACCTGGCGTTACCGCGTCTTCACCGACAGCGCTCCTGTGCTCGAAGTCGCCTTGGCAGCAAAAGCAGGATTGGGCTGGCGCGGAAAACATACCTTGCTGCTGACGCGCGACGCGGGATCTTTCTTTTTCCTGGGCGAGATCTATACCGATCTTCCATTGCCCGTCACGGCGGCGGTCAGTGCTCATTGCGGAACGTGCCGCGCCTGTCTCGATATCTGTCCGACGGGAGCGATCGTGGCCCCATACGAGCTCGACGCGCGGCGCTGCATCTCGTACCTGACCATCGAGCTCAAGGGGAGCATACCCGAGCGCTTTCGCCGGCTGATCGGAAACCGCGTGTATGGCTGCGATGATTGCCAGCTCGTTTGCCCGTGGAACAAATACGCCCAGATCAGCGACGAGCCGGATTTCGACGTGCGGCACGGCCTGGACGACGCCGACCTGACCGAGCTATTCGCATGGAGCGAGTCCGACTTCAACGTCCGCATGGAAGGCAGCGCGATTCGTCGCATCGGTTTCGAGCGCTGGCTGCGCAATCTCGCGGTGGGCCTGGGCAACGCCGACTACGGCGATGACATCGTCGCGGCGCTCGATGCGCGGCGCAATGACCCGTCTCCACTCGTGCGCGAGCACGTCGCCTGGGCGCTGCGCGAGCAGGAGCAAAAGCGCGCCGCGGCCTGCAGCAGAAAAACGCCCGCGTAGGAAAGCATAAAGATTCCGGCGTGGTCCTGTCCGTCAGCAGCGCCGAGGCCAAGCGTACGGATCGACAGACGCAGCAGCGTTGCTAGCGGATGAGCTGGTTCATCGACACGATGGGCAGCATCACCGCCAACACCAGCACCAGCACGATCGCGCCCATGAAAACGATCAGCAGCGGCTGCACCAAGGCGGCAAGCCAGGTCAGGCGCCGCTCGACATCCTGTTCCTGTTCGCGAGCCGCGCGATCGAGCATCGCCGGCAACTGTCCGCTTTGCTCCCCGTTCGCAACCAAGTGAACGAGCAGCGGCGGAAATACGCGCTGACTCGCAAGGGCGCGCGCCAGCGACACGCCTTCCCGAACGTGTGCGGCGACGGCGTCCGCCGCACGTCGCATCGGGCGCGCCCACACCACGCCGGCGGCAGTGTCGAGCGCACGCAAAAGCGGTGCGCCGCTGCCAGTGAGAATCGACAGCGTGCTGGCGAAGCGCGCCGTGTCCAATCCAGAAAGCACTCTGCCGGCCACCGGCAGCCGCAGCAGCAGCGTATGCCAGCGGTCCCTCCAATATTCGCGCCGCAAGAGCAGCGTCACACCGATTGCGAATAGTGCCATCGCTCCCAGCCAGTACCACCCCGTTGCACGCAGGAAGTCGCTGCTCGCGATCAGCGCCCGGGTCAGGAACGGCAGCGCCTGCCGGCTCTGCTGATACACGGCAACGATCTGCGGCACGACATAGAGCAAGAGGGTGGTGATGACCCCCAGCGCGATGATCGTGATCAGCGCCGGATAGATGAGCGCGAGCGTAAACTTCTGTCGCAACACCTGTCTGGCTTCGAGATAGTCCGCGAGGCGGGACAAGACCGCGCCAAGCTGGCCCGTCTCGGCGCCGACCGCAACGAGTCCCCGATAGAGATCCGAGAAGGTTCGCGGAAACCGCGACATCGCGGCCGCGAGCGGCTCGCCAGCCGCTACCTGGTCGCGGATCGCATCCAGGAGCCGCGCCGTGCCGGGATGATCGGTTTGCTCGGCCAATGCAGTCAACGCCTGGTCGAGCGGCATTCCCGATGCGACCAATGTCGCCATCTGCCGCGTCGTAAGCGCCAATAGCATCGGCGACAGCCGCGTCGCTTCAGTGAGGGTCGTGATGGCGCCGGCGGAAGTCTCGATTGCCGTTGGATACAAGCCGTCGGTGCGCAGCAGATCGCGCGCCGCGCGCGCGGTCGCCGCATCGACGATCCCGCGTCGTGGCCGACCGGCGGGGTCGACGGCCTCGTAACGAAATGACGGCATCGGCGGCCTAAAGCTTCGTCAGCGGCCGAAGCCGCGCAACGACGCGCAAAGCAGAAATTGATTGCTCTTGCCGAGCATCAGATTGACCAGATCATCGAGCGCTTCGGTGTCCAGCGCGGACGGGGAAAAGTCGCGTGCAGGCGGCGGTCAACGCGCTCGACAACCTCCCGAGAGTTGCTGTTGCTCGACGCGCTTGGCGCTGACCGACTCGGCCCTTGCGCGCAACTCCTCCAGCAAATGGGATGTGGGCGACTTGGCCAAGGTTCAGGATGCGGCTCCGGTAACCCGCAACAGCTCGGCCAGCGAGGTCGTGCCTTCGGCCAACCATCGCGCTCCATCCACCTGCAGCGTGCGCACGTTCGCGCGCGTGCACGCCTCGCGCAGCAAAGGCTCGCCGGCGCGATCGTGAATCAGCCGGCTTAAGACTTCGTCGACCAGCACCAGCTCATAGATGCCAGTGCGCCCGCGGTAGCCGGACTGGCTGCACGATGCGCATCCGACGGGGCGATGCAGACGCTGTGTCGGCGTCAGACCGAGGCTGGCGAGGATCTCCGACTCGCCGGCCGTTGGCGTCGTTGCCTCTCGGCATTGGACACACAGGCAACGTACGAGCCGCTGCGCCAGGACGCCGCGTACCGACGACGCCAGAAGGTACGGCTCGACCCCCATGTCGGCAAGGCGCGTCACGGCGCTGACCGCATCGTTGGTGTGCAAGGTCGCCAGAACCAGGTGTCCGGTGAGGCTCGCCTGAACCGCGATCTGCGCGGTTTCAAGATCGCGGATCTCTCCGATCATGATGATGTCGGGGTCTTGGCGCAGAATCGATCGCAGCGAGCGTGCAAACGTGAGCTCGATCCGCGGATTGACCTGCGTCTGCCCCACGCCGTCGAGCGCGAATTCGATCGGATCCTCGACTGTCATCACGTTCAGTGCGCCGCGAGGCAGCCGCGACATCGCCGCATAGAGCGTGGTCGTCTTGCCGGAGCCGGTGGGACCGGTGACCAGCACGATGCCGTGCGGCTCTCGTATGAGACGGTCGATCGCTGAAAGCGTCTCGTCACTCATGCCCAGCGCAGTCAAATCGAGCCGCGCCGAGTCCTTGTCGAGAAGACGCAGCACTACCCTCTCTCCTGGCCCGGTGGGGAGCGTCGATACCCGCACGTCGACGCTCTTGTCGCCGAGCTTGAGCGCGATACGCCCGTCTTGCGGAAGTCGTTTTTCGGCGATGTCCAGGCTCGCCATCACCTTCAGTCGCGACACCAGGGCCGCGTGCAGCGCGCGCGGCGGCTCGATGATGTCGCGCAGCACACCGTCGACACGGAAGCGCACGACCGAGCGTATTTCGTAGGGCTCGAAGTGGATGTCGGACGCGCGCTCGCGCAGCGCCTGCAGCAGGAGCGCATTGATCATCCGGATCACCGGAGCATCGGACGTCGATCCGAGCAGATCCTCTGTCTTGGGGATGTCCTGCAGCAATCGCGAGAGGTCCGCATCCCGCGACAAATTTTCACCGAACTCCGCCTCACTGAATTGTGCCGCGGGCGCCGATGCCTGGTTGTACGCGGTAGCCAGCTCGGCGGCGAAGCGCTCGGCGCCGACCCTGAGCGTTTTCAGCGGCCGTTGCAGCACCCGCTTGAGCTCGGCGATGCCCTCCACCGATGCATCGTCACGAGCGACGACCAGTACGGCGTCGCCTTCGTCGCGCAACGGGAAAACGCCGTGCATGCGGGCAAACGCGTACGACACGCGCGGAGCGGCACTCGCCAAGGGGACCGCGTTCGACGCGAGGCTTGATTCAGGCGTCGCCATCATTATCGGTAGCTTGGGAACACGCTACTGCGGCTTGGCCGGAGGCGTGGCCCCGGGTACGGGGGCCGGCGCCGACGGCAAGCCGGACGGCGGCGCGTTGGGCGACGCATTCGGCAACAGCGGCATTTCCGGCACCGTGGTATCCGGCCAGAAGGCACGCTCCGCCGGTCGCAGCCGTTGCTGCTCGCCCATCAGATAATCATAGCGATCGCTCGTAAGCGCGGCACCGGCACCGGCGGTGCGTATCACCGTCGGCTTCAGAAACACCATCAAGTTGGTCTTTATGCGATGGCGATTGTCGTAGCGAAAGAGCGCGCCCAGCCATGGAACGTCGCCGACCACCGGCACTCGGCTCGACCCATCGGTGAAGCTGTCCTCGATCAGCCCGCCGAGGACGATGATCTGGCCGTCATCCACCGCGACGGTCGATTCGAGCGAACGCTTGCTTGTGATGATGCCGGCAGCGTTGGTCGTATCCTGAATGCGCGAGACTTCCTCGTAGATCGTCATGCGCACCGTCCCGCCCTCGGTGATCTGCGGCTTGACCCGAAGCGTCAAGCCGACATCCTTGCGCTCGATGGTCTGAAATGGCGTCGGCGTCGTCGCCGCGCCGGTAACCGCGTACTGACCGGTGATGAAAGGTACGTTCTGCCCGACGACGATTTTGGCTTCCTCGTTATCGAGCGTCAGCAGGTTCGGCGTCGACAGGATGTTGGTGTTGGCGTCGGCTTCGAGCGCGCGGGCCAGGAGCGCCAGATTGGTGATGGTGCCGAGCCCCGGGATGTTGATGGTGCCGCGAATGACGCCGAGGTTGAGACCCTGCCCTAGCGCGCCCAAGCTGACCTGCGCATCGAGAAGATTGGTGCCGCTGCCGCGCGTCGTGAAGTTGGTCCCGCCGCCGATTTGGGTCTGATTGTTATTGAAGCGATTGGGATCGAGAAGGTTCCACTGTATGCCGAACTCGGCTGCCTTGTCGGCGGTGACTTCGACCACCAGCGCCTCGACGTAGATCTGCGCGCGCCGCACATCGAGTTTTTCGACGATCGCGCGGATATTGTTGTAGATCGGCTCAGGGGCCATCACGATCAGCGCGTTGTTCGCGGTATCGGCCTGGATCGTCGCGCCACCGGCGTTGAATGCCGGCGCGCTAGGGGTCGTGCTTGCTGTCAGCGGCGGAGCTGCGGACGCGGGCATCCCGGCAGTGATCGGCGTGCCCAGGCCGGGAAGCGTGGCTGCCGGAGCGGATTCATTGGTCGGCTCGCTGCCGCCCGAGAAAAGTGCGCGCAGCGTTCGTGCGATGCGCGCCGCGTCGGCGTTCCTCAGATAAATGATGAAAATATTCCCGCCTACGCGACCCGGCGTGTCGAGCTGCTCGATCAACGCGCGCGCACGCGCAACGCGGGACGCGTTTTCGCCGCGGACCAGCACGCTGTTCGAGCGTGGATCGGCGACCAGGATCACTCGCTGTTGGACGTCCGGCGGCGCGCCCGCGGCTCCCGGCGTGTCCGCCAGCAGCCGTCCCATGATCTGAACCATGTCCAGCGCCGACGCATTGCGAATCGGCACCATGACTGCTTCGCCCGCTGGCGGCACATCGAGCGAAGCGACGATCTTTTCGATACGCTTCAGATTCTCGGCGTAATCGGTGATGACCAGCGCGTTGCCGGTGGGTACGGCGGCGATGGCATTGTTGGGCGTGATCAGCGGCCGCAGCACGTTGACCAGTTGCACCGCGGACTCATACCTCAGCGCGAAGACTTCGGTGACCAGCCGGTCGCCGCCCGCGCCGACGCCGCCGCCCTTCCCTCCCACGACCACGGCGGAACCCTGCTGCTTGGCGTCAGCCTCGGGCACGATCTTGGTGATGCCATCTCCCTCGACGGCGGCAAAGCCCTGCAGGCGCAGCGCCGAAAGCAGCGTCGGATAGACGAGGCTCTTAGGGACCGGACGCGCGGAAACGATGTTGACAACCCCTTTTACCTTCGGATCGAGAATGAAGTTGCGTCCGGTCATCTCGGCCACGGCCTTGACGACTGCGTCGATGTCGGCGTTGACGAAATTGAGGGTCACCATGTCGTCCGCCGCGTGGCCAACCGGTGCCGCCAGCGCCGCGGCAAGGGACAACACGGCCAGAAATCGCGGAATCGACGTGGTCAAAGGTTGGGGCGGCTCGAGGACGTTGGACGCCAGGCGCTGCCCGCGATTCGCGGAGGGCCGTCGGCTCAAGGCAATGATAGCATGGGCATTCGAGTCCTCCGGCCGATCCGGGAGATGCTGAATCCGGGTCGTGCCTTCACCTCATCTAACACCCAGACACCTTATTTCAGGGAAACTCATGCCTGCACTCATCCATCCGCGCGACCGGCGTTTCGGTACCTGCGGCACGCTATCGGGCGCGCTGCTGGTCGCCGCCGTCCTGCTCGGATGTGGTTTGACCGCGACCGCCGTCGCAGCAGCGGACGAAAAGGCTAAGGCAGTCGTCGAAACGCCGTCCAAGGCCGACGCAGGGCAGGCAGCGACCGATACGCCGCCGACCTCGGCAGCCGCGACCGGCGCGAGCGAGGAAAAAACGGATTCAAGCACTAGCAAGAAATCGCAGCGTAGGCGCGACCGCATCAAAATGGGCGACGACGATTTCGATTCGTTCAACGAAGCGCTGCACACCGCGCCGTGGGTCGTCGGTCTCGCGTTCCTGGTGGCAGGCTCGATTCTTCTCACTCCCGTATTCCTCCTTGTCGGCATCATCTGGTACAAGTTGCGCAAGACGCGGCTGCAAAACGAGGCGGTGCTCCAGCTCGCGGAAAGGGGCGCGATGGCGCCTGCCCAAGCCGTCGACGCAGTCATGTCCGGCGTGACGCCCGAGGGAGCGGTGGCATCGACCGGCGCGCCTTTGGCGGCGTCCTCGGCCGCGCCGGTCTACCAGCAGGCGGTCATCTCGCGACGGCGCGCCGTCTGGTCGGATCTGCGCAAAGGCGTGATCCTGACGGCGATCGGATTGGCCTTTGTTTTCTACTCGATGGTCGAAAGCGGCTCGGCGAGCTGGGTCGGGCTGGTATTGATGTTCCTCGGCGTCGGCTACATTCTGTTGTGGTGGTTTGAGGACCGGCATTTGCAGCGCCGCGAAGCCGGCGCTGACGTTGGCGTTGATGTTGGCAAGAAGTAGGCGAAGAACGGGCACGACGGCAGACGACGCTCATGTCGCCACCGCCGGTCAGCGACGGACAGCTGATCGCCCGCGTCGTCGTCAGCGACGATCGCCACGCGTTCAGCGAGCTGGTGCGCCGCCATCAGTCTTCGGTACGCACGACGCTGCGCAAGCTGGCTGGCGGCAATGCGGCGCTGGCGGACGATCTGGCACAGGAGGCGTTCTTGTTGGCGTATCGAAACTTGAAATCGTTTCGGCAGGATGCAAGATTCTCGACCTGGCTGTATCGCATCGCCTACAACGTCTTTCTGGCCGATGCGCGCAAGATGAAGGAGTTGCCGATGCCCGAGGACATGGATGTGGATGCGCTCTCACCCGCGGGTTTCGCGGAAAGGAACCAACCCGCGCGCCAGGCAGCACTCAGGATCGATCTCGAGCGCGCCATGAGCGTTCTGTCGGATGCGGAGAGGGCCGCCATCGTGCAGTGCTATCATAACGACCTGTCGCACGAGGAAGCCGCCGAAGTGCTCGGATGTCCTGTCGGCACGGTCAAGACCCACGTGCTGCGGGCGAAGCAAAAAATGAAGGCGCGACTTGGCGCCTGGGCTCGGGAACCATGACCTCATCTGCCACCCCACAACCTGACATCGGCGCTGGCGACGATTGGCTGGATGACATGCTGCGCGATGCAGGGCGAGAACATCGCGCCGACTATGTTGCCGACGACGGCTTCACCCATCGCGTCATGGCGCAATTGCCGGAACCGGCGACGTTGCCGGCGTGGCGGCGTCCGGCGGTCGTTCTGCTGTGGGTGCTGGGCATCGGCGCGCTCATGTTTTCGTTGCCGGGATTGTTCGAACAGGTATTTCGTGGCGCGGTCGCAATGCTCGCCGGGCAACGCCTCGGCCTGCCTGACGTCGCGATGGCGCTCATCGTCTTCGGCGCGGCCACCTGGGGCACATTGGTCTACGCGGTGCGCTCGGATTAGCGTCAGGAGCGTTTGCGCTGTCCGCAGATGATGCGCAGATGACAAAATGGCCGCCCGGAGGCGGCCATTTCGCTTGATGCAGTTCAGGTGGCTAATTCAACACGAAGGTGATTTCGATCTCCGCGATGTAGCGATCGCCTTCGGGCTTGAACTTCCATAGCGACAGGGCGCGTATGACCTCGCGGTCGAACACCTTCCGCGGATTCGCTTCGACGATGGTCACGCCCGTGACCAGAC
>VBDA01000168.1:0-5795 GCA_005883655.1 Betaproteobacteria bacterium
CGTCGGCGAGCTCGATGTCAACGCCAAGGTCGTAGGAGTTCAGCTTGAGCTTGTATCCTGGCCTCAATCCGCGGTCCTCGTCGACGTCGAGCGTAAGCGTCGCGACCGGGCCATCAACGTTCAGCCGCCAGTGGGCGTAGCGATCAGGATGCGTATCGAAAGTCACCATGCGTGGTCTCGCTTAAGCTCCAATCGGGGAATCGTCCCCGCCCGGCCGCTCCCCCAAATGCGTCGGGCTCGCTTCGCATGCCGCGGTCGTGGGCATTCCGCCGGAAAGCATTGGATTGCAGGACATCATGGTACCGGCGAATGTCGTATAGTGCACGACGCTACACCCACCGCGCTTCCCCTTGGCGATCAAGCTTCACATCCTCGTCGGCACCATGACCGGCACTGCAGAGCTTGTTGCGCAGGAGCTCGAGCTCGCGTTCGGCGATGAAAACCTGGCGATAGAGATCACGCTCATGGACGGGCTCGACCATCGCGTGTTCGGGCGACCCGGAATTTTTCTGATCTGCACGTCGACGTATGGCCAGGGCGAGGTGCCCGATAATGCCAAGGCGCTTTACGCCGATCTGCTTTCTTCCCGACCCGATCTTTCCCGAGTGCGGTACGGTGTTTTTGCGCTAGGCGACAGCACCCACGTAGGAACGTTCTGCTTCGGCGGCAAGCGTTTCGACGAGGCGCTTGGCGGGCTGGGCGCGACGCGATTGGGAGCGGTATTCGAACACAACGCGAGCGGTGGAACGCTTCCCGAAGACGTTGCATTGGAGTGGTTTCCGGAATGGATCGCGGAGGTCCACAAGCTGCTCGACGACGACGACGACGCGCCTCAAAATGCCGCCTTGCACCCGCTGAAATCATGACCCTGACCGTTGACTCGGGTGACTTTCCTGCCCCTGTCGGAGAGTGGGCGATGGCCGTTGACCTACCGCAATTCGCAAGCGCGGACCATAGCGCCTCGCCGCCGCACATTCATATCCCGCGCGACTACAACGCTTCCGTCGATCTGGTCGAGCGCAACCTCGTTGCCGGCCGGGGCGAGCGCATCGCGTTCATCGATGATGCGAACCGATATACCTATCGCGAGCTCGCCGAGCGCGTCAACCGCTGCGCCAACGCTTGGCGACGGCTCGGCATGCGCATGGAGGATCGCGTCGTCCTGCTCCTGCACGACGGAATCGATTTTCCGGTGGCCTTTCTCGGCGCGATTAAGGCCGGCGTCGTGCCGATTCCATGCAACACCCTGCTCACCGCCGCCGAATACGAATACCTACTCGCCGACAGCCGCGCCCGAGCGGTCGTCGTTTCGGCACCGCTCTTGACTAGGGTGGAGCCCTTGAAGGCAGCGTTGCCGCAGCTCGAGCACCTGATCGTGTCCGGAAGTTTGGACGCGCAGTTGCATACTCAGGCCCAGTTGGGTACCTTGCGTTTCGACGACTGGATCAGCGGTGAATCGAACGATGCGCGCGCGGCAGCGACGACCGCCGACGACGTCTGCTTCTGGCTCTATTCGTCGGGCTCGACCGGCAGTCCGAAGGGCGCGGTACACCTGCATTCCGATCTGATTCAAACGGCGGAGCTCTACGCCAGACCCATCCTGGGCATCGCACAGAACGATGTCGTTTTTTCGGCGGCGAAGCTTTTTTTCGCCTATGGCCTCGGCAACGCGCTTACATTCCCGCTTGCGGTCGGGGCGACGGCATTGCTCATGGCCGAGCGGCCAACGCCGGCTGCGGTGTTCAAGCGCCTGATCGAGCACCGTCCGACGATCTTTTGCGGCGTGCCGACGCTTTATGCAGCGCTGCTCGCGAGCGCCGATTTTCCCGCGCGCGGCTCGCTCGCGCTCACCCGCTGCGTGTCCGCCGGCGAAGCGCTGCCGGCAGACCTTGGCAAGCGCTGGCATGAGCGTACGGGCATCGATATTCTGGATGGCCTGGGATCGACCGAGCTCCTGCATATCTTTCTTTCCAACCGTCAAGGCGAGGTTCGATATGGCACCACGGGCAAGCCGGTGCCGGGATACGAGCTTCGTATCATCGACGAGGCGGGTAACGTTGCCGCGCCCGGCGAGATTGGCGAGCTGCAGGTCAACGGCCCCACCAGCTCGCCGTACTATTGGAACAATCGGGCGCGAAGCCTCGCGACTTTTGTCGGACACTGGACCAAGAGCGGGGACAAATATACCGTCGATCGCGACGGCTATTACACCTACTGCGGCCGCACCGACGACATGCTCAAGGTCGGCGGCGTCTACGTCTCTCCGTTCGAGGTCGAAGCGGCGCTCGCCACGCACGAAGCAGTGCTTGAAGCGGCCGTTGTCGGGCATGCCGACGAAAGCGAGCTGATCAAGCCCAAGGCCTTTGTCGTGCTCAAGCCCGGGCTGACGGGAGCGCCGGCGCTGGCGGTCGAGCTGCAGGAACACGTCAAGGCGCGGCTGGCGCCATTCAAGTATCCGCGCTGGATCGAATTCGTGGCCGAGCTGCCGAAAACGGCGACCGGCAAAATTCAGCGCTTCAAGCTGCGGTCGCGCGGTTAAGCGCACGGCGGACCGCCGAGCTCCCTGACGGAAATACTCTCGGCCGTATGGCGAAATCCTGATAATGACGGAACGCTGCGCCGCTGCTAACATCTGCCGCCTATACGACCTAGTGCCTTCGGAGGAATGCCCATGACCACCCGGCGTCGGTTCGTGCAGCAACTCGGCGCACTCGCGTCAGCGTCGGCGGTCGGCGCACTGGCTCCGACGTTCGCGAGAGCGCAGTCGGCGAAGCTCCGCGTCGGTCTGATGCTTCCGTACACGGGTACCTATGCGGCGCTCGGCACCGCGATCACACAGGGCTTCAATATCGCGCTGGAGGAGAACGGCGGTAAGCTTGGCGGGCGTGACGTGGAATTTTTCACCGTCGATGACGAGTCCGAGCCAGCCAAGGCGACCGACAATGCTAACCGACTCGTCCAGCGCGACAAGGTCGATGTGCTCATCGGCACTGTGCATTCGGGCGTGGTCATGGCGATGGTGAAAATCGCGCGAGACACCGGAACGCTGCTGGTCATTCCCAACGCCGGCGCGAACGCGGCCACACGCAGCCAATGCGCGCCGAACATCTTCCGTACCTCGTTCACCAACTGGCAGCCGGCGCATCCGATGGGCAAGGTCATGTACGAGCGCGGGCACCGCAAGGTTGTGACGCTCACGTGGAAATACGGCGCAGGCGAGGAATCGGTGGAGAGCTTCAAGGAAGCGTTCACCAAGCAGGGCGGTGCCATCGTCAAGGAAATGTATTTGCCTTTCCCCAACGTCGAGTTCCAGCCGTTTATAACCGAGATTGCCTCGCTCAGGCCCGACGCGGTGTTTGTGTTTTTCGCTGGCGGCGGCGCGGTCAAGTTCACCAAAGATTACGCCGCGGCGGGACTCAAAGACAAGATTCCGCTTTACGGGAGCGGTTTTCTCACCGACGGAACGCTCGAAGCCCAAGGCGCCTCCGCGCAGGGACTGCTGACGACCCTGCACTACGGTGATGGGATTGAGAACGCCAAGAACAAACAGTTCCGTTACGCCTATGGCAAAAAGTACGGTGTGCAGGCCGATGTGTACGCAGTACAAGGGTACGACGCGTGCCTCCTGCTTGCCGGCGGCCTTGCCGCGGTCAAAGGCAGTTTCGGGGACAAGAAAGCTTTGTACGGCGCGCTGGAGAAGGTAAAGATCGACAGCCCGCGGGGGGTTTGGACGATGTCCAAGGCGCACAACCCGATCCAGGATATCTATCTGCGCCGCGTCGAAGGCAACGCCAACCAGGTAATCGGCATCGCATGGAAAGCGCTCGACGATCCCGCGAACGGCTGCAAGATGCAGGCGTGATTCGCGGCACCGTAGTGGATTTTCTTCCATCCGGGCGGGGCGCGTGCCCCGCTTCTTTTTTTGGCGCTGCTCGATGCGCGTTGTTTCGTGAGAGCGCTTCATGGAATGGCTGATCCAGGTTCTCAATAGCGTTCAATACGGGTTGCTGCTGTTTCTGGTGGCGAGCGGGCTCACGCTGATCTTCGGCATCATGGGCGTGATCAATCTCGCGCACGGCAGTTTCTACATGATCGGCGCCTACCTCGCGTTTTCGCTGACGCAATGGACAGGCAATCTGTGGGTAGCCTTGCCGCTTGGCATCATCCTCGCGGCGGTGCTGGGCCTGCTGCTGGAGTGGTTGCTGATCGGGCGTCTTTATCGCCGCGATCATCTTCATCAGGTACTGCTTACTTTCGGACTCATTCTGGTGTTCGAGGAGCTGCGCAGCATCACCGTCGGCGACGACGTGCACAGCGTCGTCATCCCCGCGATACTCGGCGGTTCGCTGCCGCTCACCGAAAACCTTTCTTATCCGGTGTACCGGCTGTTCATCTCCGCGGTTTGTTTGGCGCTCGCGGCCGCGATGTACCTGACGATCCAGAAGACAAGGCTGGGCATGATGATTCGTGCCGGCGCATCCAATCCCGAAATGGCGCAGTCGCTCGGGGTCAACATCCGCTGGATCCACGCGCTGGTCTTCGCCGCCGGTGTCGCGCTAGCCGCTTTCGCGGGCATGATCGCCGCTCCGGTGTCGTCGGTATTTCCCGGCATGGGCAATCAGGTGCTCATCGTCTGCTTCGTCGTGGTCGTCATCGGCGGCATCGGCTCGCTCAAAGGTGCGCTTGTGGCGTCGCTGTTGATCGGCTTCGCCGACACCTTCGGCAAGGTTCTCGTCCCCGAGCTCGCCGGTGTCGCGGTGTACCTGCTGATGGCCATCGTGCTGCTGTTTCGTCCAGCCGGGTTGTTCGGGCGCGTCTGACGATGCGGACGCGCACACTCGTCTTGTCGCTGCTCGTCGGGGCCGTCGCGTTGGCACTTTTTCCGGCACTCGCCGAAAGATTCTACGTGCAGCTGCTGACCAAGATCATGATCCTGTCGATCTTCGCGCTGTCGCTCGATCTGCTCGTGGGCTACACGGGCTTGGTCAGCCTCGGCCACGCGGCATACTTCGGCGTGGCCGCGTACACCCTCGCGCTGGCGGCCCCGGCGAGCGGTCCGGCCAATTTCTGGCTTTCCCTGCCGCTGTCGCTTGCCGCCAGCGCCATTACCGCGCTCGTCATCGGGGCCTTCGTAGTGCGCGCCTCGGGCGTGTATTTCATCATGGTCACGCTCGCCTTCGCGCAAATGGTCTATTACTTCTTTCATGACACGCGTGTTGCCGGCGGCTCGGACGGGATGTATATCGACACGCGCCCCAGCATCGGCATCGCGGCAGTCGATCTCGCCGACGACTTGCACTTTTACTATCTGGTGCTCGCCTTGCTCGCCGGCGTTTTCTTCCTTCTGGCGCTGATCCTCCGCTCGCCGTTCGGACGCGCCCTGCAAGGCATCAAGGCCAACGAGCAGCGCATGCGCGCGCTGGGCTTCGCAACACGGCGCTACAAGCTCGCGGCGTTCGTCCTCGCGGGCACGCTGGCCGGGCTTGCGGGATATCTCGCGGCCGCCAAGGAAGGCTACGTCAATCCTGAGCTCATGGCCTGGCATCAGTCCGGCGTGGTGCTCATGATGCTGATCCTCGGCGGGATGGGCACGCTTTTCGGCGCGGTGATCGGCACCTTCTCCTACGTCCTGCTTCAGGAATGGTTCTCGACGCTGACCAAGCATTGGCCGCTCTTGATGGGTTGCTTCATCATCGTCACGGTGCTGCTTTTTCCGCAGGGACTGGCCGGATTGCCACAGACGCTCGTGGCGCGCTGGCGCTCTGGCGTTGGCGAGAAGGACGACGATGCCTGAT
>VBDA01000168.1:5857-6273 GCA_005883655.1 Betaproteobacteria bacterium
TCCATGCCATCATCGGACCTAACGGCGCGGGCAAATCGACGCTGGTCAATCTGTTGTCAGGCGAGCTCAGGGCCTCCGCCGGCAGCGTTCGCCTACGCGGCGAAGACATCACCAACTGGACTCCGGATCGCATCGCGCGCCACGGCGTGGCCCGCACCTTTCAGCATTCGAATCTGTTCCCCGACTTTAGCGCGTTCGAAAATTGTCGTCTCGCCGCGCAATCGCGCAATACCGGCCTGACGCGCTGCTTGAAACCGGCCGAGGCGTACCGCGAATGGAACGAAGCAGCTGATCGAGCGCTTACCATCGTCGGACTGGCAACGCGCGGAGGCCTGCCGGCCAGCGCACTGTCGCACGGCGAGCGACGCGCGCTCGAAATCGCCATGTCGCTGGCAACCTCACCTTCCGTCCTGCTT
>VBDA01000169.1 GCA_005883655.1 Betaproteobacteria bacterium
CGCGTCGCACGCTCGAGACCGCCCTTGAGCTCGCCGAGCGCCGCCGCGCGCTCGGCGTCGGTGGTCGCGCGCTCGGCGAGCTGCGCCTGTAGATGCACCGCGGTGAGCGGTGTACGCAGCTCGTGCGCGGCGTCGGCAACGAACGCGCGCTGCGCGCCGAGCGTATGGGAAAGGCGCGAGAGCAGATCGTTGAGCGCGCCGACCAGCGGTTGAACTTCGCGCGGCAGATCGGTCTCGGGCAGTGGCTCGAGCAGCGTAGGAGAACGCCGCGCCACCGCGGCCGCGACCCGATCGAGCGGCTTCAGACCTCGGGCAATGGTGAACCAGATCAGAACGGCGAGAAACGGCAGCACCGCCAGGAGCGGAATGATAGTTCGCAATGCCATGCTCGCCGCGAGCTCGCGCCGCGCGCTCATCGGCTGCGCGATTTGCACCACTTGTTCAGCGGCGAGCGCGCTGAACACCCGCCACGGACCGCTGTCGGTGGAGAGCGTCGTGAACCCGAGTTGCGCGTTCTGGGGCAGAACCCGGCGCGGCTGCGACAGGAAAAGCTGCACGCCGTTGCGATCCCAGATCTGCACCACCATGGCGTCGCTGCCGGCGCCAATGGTGCCTGCCCCTGCCGGGACTGCCGCAAACGGTGCGTCGGTGAGCGACGCGGCCATTTCCTTGAGCTGATAGTCGAACAGCGCATTGGCTTCGTCGCGTGCGCGCCAATAGGTGCCTACCGCAGCGGCCGCGACCGCCAATGCGATGCCAAGCAGCAGCCAGACCAGCAGCTCGCGACGGATCGATCTCACGACGTTGCTTGAGGGGCGTCCGGCTTCGCCACCATCCAGCCCACACCGCGAACGTTGCGGATCAAATCCGCGCCGAGCTTCTTGCGCAAGGCATGTATGTGCACCTCGACCGCATTGCTCTCCACCGAGTCGCTCCAGCCGTAGAGCTTGGCTTCGAGTTGGGCGCGCGACAACACCGCTCCGGGCCGCGCCAGCAGCGCCTGGAGCAGCGCGAACTCGCGTGCCGAGAGCGAAACGGGCTGCCCGCGCACCCGCGTCTCGTGCGATGCCGGATCGAGCTCGATCACGCCGAAGGCGAGGATCGGGTCGGCGCGGCCGGCGCGCCGACGCCACAGCGCCCGCAGACGCGCCGCGAGCTCGGTCAGATCGAAGGGCTTCACCACATAATCGTCCGCGCCGGCATCGAGGCCGGCGACGCGATCGGCGATGGCATCGCGCGCAGTCATGATCAGCACCGGACGAGTGTCCCCGCCGCGGCGCATCGCCGACAGCACTTCGAGTCCCGATTTTCGCGGCAGGCCCAGATCGAGCAGCACCGCATCGTGCACCTGCTCGGCGAGCGCCAACTCGGCCGCGCGGCCATCCTCGACCCAGTCGACGGTGAAGCCGTCCTGCGACAGGCCACGGCGCACGCTGGCGCCGATCATCGCATCGTCTTCGGCGAGCAGCACGCGCAAAGCGTCACTCTTTCTTCGGCTCGAACTTGAGCGATGCCGAGTTCATGCAGTAGCGTTGTCCGGTGGGCTGCGGACCGTCGTTGAAGACATGGCCGAGATGCGCATCGCACGCTGCGCACAACACCTCGGTGCGGTGCATCAGGTGGCTGTTGTCCTCGGCGGTGCGGACGTTTTCGGCTGCGGCCGGCGCGTAAAAGCTCGGCCATCCGCAACCGGCATCGAATTTGGTTTCGGCGTCGAAGAGGAGCGTGCCGCAGCACGAGCAGCGATAGCGTCCGGGCTCTTCGTTGTCCCAATACTCGCCGCTGAAGGGCGCCTCGGTGCCTTTCTTACGGGTGATCCGGTACTGCTCCGGCGCGAGGACGGCTTTCCATTCAGCGTCGGTCTTGCTTACCTTGTCTGGCATGACAGCGTCTCCTTCGTTGCGGGTTTCCGGTCGCGATTGCGAAGCTGAACCTTCGAGTGTTGGCCGCGGCCTCGCGTTCCATCCACGCCGCGACAGCCTCACATGCATATGCGCGCTCATGCGGCACGGTGTGGATTTTACGCTTGGTGCGCTTCGCTGCTCGGCGCGTAGCGGCGCCGTGCCGATGGCGTATTCGGTATACTTGAAGCTTGTTATCGCAAGTTTCAAGCGCTTCTAAGCTTGCAAACGTTTCCGAATTCCGCCCAGTGACCGCCGTCTCATCTCCTGCCGACGCTCATTCCTTTCGCCGCGATGTTCGCGTGATCGGGGTAATCGGTGTCGCGCACGGCATGTCGCACTTTTTCCAGCTTGTCCTGCCGCCGCTGTTTCCGTTGTTGCGCGCCGAATTCGATGTGAGCTATGCGACCCTGGGCGCGCTGGTGAGCACCTTCTACGTTGCGAGCGCCCTGTGCCAGTTCGGCGCGGGCTTCGCCGTCGACCGCTTTGGCGCGCGGCCCGTGCTCCTTGGCGGGCTGGCCTTGCTCGCCGGCGGTACGCTCCTTGCCGGCAGCGTTCCCGGCATCATCTGGTTGTTTCCGCTGGCTGCGCTCATGGGCGTCGGCAACGGGGTCTTCCATCCTGCCGATTTTGCGGTCCTCAATGCCAGCGTCGCTCCGCGCCGCCTCGGCCACGCATACAGCTCGCACGGTATCGGCGGCAGCCTCGGTTACGCGCTTGCGCCCATCGTCAGTTACGGATTGGGCGACATCCTCGGCTGGCGAACCGCGCTGTTGGCGATGGGCGCGGCGGGCTTCCTTGCGCTCGCGCTCCTCGCAACACAGAGCAGCGTGCTGCGCAGCCGCGCTCATGGCGCCGGTCTCCCAGAGCACACGCTGGCTAACAGCGTCGAGCTTTTTCGTCAGAAGCCAATCCTGCTTTGCTTTGCCTACTTCTGCGCGCTGACCGTAGCGACGGTCGGAATCCAGACATTTGTCGGTACCGGGCTCAATGCCGCCTACGATATTTCGCTGGCGATCGCGACCTCCGCCGTCACCGCCTATCTGCTGGGAAGCACGACCGGCATTCTTGCCGGCGGCTTTCTCGCCGCGCGAACTGCGCGGCATGACCGCGTCGCCGCGACCGGGCTCGCGGTCGGCGCGTCGCTGATGATGCTGATCGCGGTGTCGCCGGCGATCGCGCATTGGGCGATTCCCATGCTTGCATTGACCGGGTTCGCGATCGGATCGACTGGGCCGTCGCGCGATATGATCGTTCGCGGCGCGACACCGCCGGGCGCTTCCGGCCGCGTCTATGGCTTCGTGTATTCGGGCCTGGACCTTGGGGCGACGATAGGGCCGGTGGCGATGGGCGCGCTGATCGATCACGGCTCGCCGCGAATCGCGTTCGCCGCGGTGTCGGTGTTTCTGTTCCTGGCGATCGCCACCGTTGTACAGGTGCGGCGCACGGGTCGCCTTGGCGCGGCGAGCGCGCACGCCGCAGACTAGCGACATTAGTCCTTGCATTCGCACCCGCTGACCGCCATATTGTCGGAGCCAGCACTGGAGGAATCGATGAAACGCACATCCACCCTGCTTCTCGCCGCGGTTGCCGCATTGACGCTTGGCTTGAGCGATTTCGCTGACGCCCGGCGCATGGGAGGCGGCCGCACCCTTGGCGCGCAACGCGAAAGCGTCACGCCGTCGCGGCCCGCGCCTGCCCCAACCGCGCCCGCAGGCGCCACCGCCTCTCAGCCGCAACCTTCCGCGCCTGCGGCGGGAGCAGCGAAAGCCGCACCCAGCCCAACGCCGGCCCCGGCACCAACGGGCGCCTCGCGCTGGCTCGGACCGATCGCCGGCCTTGCCGCCGGCCTCGGCCTTGCCGCGTTGATGTCGCATTTCGGATTGTCGGAAGGCTTCGGCAGTCTGCTTCTGATCGCGCTTGGTGTGCTCGCCGCGATCTTCCTGGTGCGGATGTTTCTGAGTCGCCGCCGGACGGCGGCTCCCATGCAATTCGCCGGAGCAAGCTCCAACAACGCAATACCTCCGAGTTATGAGACGCAGCCTGGTCCGGCATGGTCCGGGGCGGAGAAGACCGAGCCGCTGATGGCCACGGAACCCGCGGCGCCGGCATTTGGTGTCGCGCGCAAACCGTTGCCTCCAGGATTCGACGCCGACGGATTCGCGAAAGAGGCGAAGCGTCAATATATCCAGATTCAGCGCTCGTACGACAACGCCGATCGGGCGGCGCTCTCCAGCGTGATGACCGCCGAGATGAACGCTGAAATCGGCCGCGAGATCGACGACCGCGGCACACATCAGCCCACCGAAATCGTCACTCTCGACGCTGATGTGCTGGAGGTGACGACCGAGAACGACAAGTACTGGGTGAGCGTGCGATTTACCGGACTTTTGCGCGAGGACGGCGAACCGCTGCCGAAGTCGGTCGACGAAATATGGAACCTGACCAAACCCGTCAACGGCTCGTCGGGATGGCTGCTGGCCGGTATTTCGCAACTGCAATAGCGCTGCGCGACGCAGCCTCGGGGCTAACAACTCGTGGCTGCGAATTCATAGGCGCATCCACGTCCGGTCGCCGCGTAACGATCCAGTAGGCATCGCGCCATGCAACTGCGTTTACCCTCGACAAGCTTGAGCTTCATCGCCCGTTCGAGCACGCGTCTTGTTTGCCCTTGGCTGGCGACTGGCGCTATCGCCCTCGTTCCGGCATTGGCGCAGGCGGAAACCAACGAAGTCCGCGCCGCGCAGCAATACGGGCTGTCCTATCTCTCCTTGATGATCATGGAAGATTCCAAGCTGATCGAGAAGCAGGCATCAGCTGCCGGGTTGGGCGAAATCAAGGTGACCTGGGCCAAGCTGGGAGGGCCGGGCGCGATGAACGACGCCCTGCTTTCGGGGAGCCTCGACTTCGGCACCGGCGGAGTGCCATCGCTGATCACGCTGTGGGCCAAGACTCACGGAACGGCGAATGAGGTCAAAGGTGTCGGCGCGCTTAACTCGATGCCGGTGAATCTGGTGACGTCGAATCCGAAGGTGAAGTCGATTCGCGACTTCACCGACCAGGACAAGATTGCGGTGACTACGGTCAA
>VBDA01000170.1 GCA_005883655.1 Betaproteobacteria bacterium
TGGGTGGTGCGACGCAAAACGATGCGCTGCTTTTCAAGAACGAAGCGGCGATTCGAAGGACCGAAGCATCCGACCAGTGGAACTTCTATCAGGCGAAGAGCAGCAAGCAGAACCTCGCCGAATTGGGAGCGACAGTAACTACCGGCGACCAGCAGGCGAGATACCTTAAGGAAGTCGATCGCTACAAGGGCGAAAAGGAAGCGATCATGCCGGAGGCCAGGAAGTTGG
>VBDA01000171.1 GCA_005883655.1 Betaproteobacteria bacterium
CCGCCGCCGGCAATCACTTCGCCGGTAATCGTTCTCTGGAGGCCGGAGAGGTCGTCGAGCATCGCGCCTTTGGCAAGCATCTGCCAGTGCGCCTGGCCAGGCAAAGCGACGATCATCTCCCGCAGCCACGCCAAACCGAGGCGTGTTGCGAGATCGAAGTAGAGCTCGGCCACGATCTCGACCGGACGTTGCCTGCTGTCGGCCACTTCGACGATATCGAGCGTCGCGTAAAGGGTGTCGAACGTGACCACGCGCTCCGCCAAGTCGCGCGATACGCCTTGCGCAACATAATGCGCTATCGCCGCTTCGATGCGCGCACGGTCCGCTTCGTCGAGAAGCTCTCGCAAACGCGTCGCCAATGCGTCGACACGCTCCGCGAAATGGGTGATGGTCGCAGCCATGTCCTCGCTCAATCTCCGCGAGCGCAGAAACCAGATCGTGCCGCGATCGATCAATCGAGCGGTATCGATCAGCATTGCCGACTGCACTGCGTCGTCCACCTTGTTGTCTAGAGCCTCGATCTGCTGCCAAAGGGTGACGAAGCCGAAGATCTCGCGATTGAGCAGATAGGCACGGACGATCTCGTGCGGTTTGCCGCCGGTCGTCTCCAGCAGTCGATGGACGAATGTGCTGCCGACGCGATTGATCATGCTGTTGGTCACGTGCGTAGCGATGATCTCGCGCTTGAGCGGGTGACGCGCCATGTACGCCGCGTAGCGCTCGCGCAGCGCCTTCGGGAAATAGCGTGCCAGCGCGGTCTCGACCCACGGGTCGTCGGGCAGCGTCGACGCCAGCAGCTCATCGTAGAGCCAGATCTTGCTGTACGCGAGCATGACGGCGCGCTCGGGGCTGGTGAGCCCGAAGCCCCTGGAGCGCCGTTCGGCAATCTCTTCGTCGGATGGCAGAAACTCCAGCTCGCGATTCAGCTTGTCGCCTTTCTCAAGGTACTGAATGAATCGTTGCTGGGCGTCGAGTAGCTGCGGCGCGATGCGGCCGGTGACCGACAAGGCCTGCGTCTGGAAATAGTTGTCGCGCAGGACGAGCGCGGCAACGTCGTCGGTCATTTCGGCAAGCAGCGTATTGCGCTGCTTCTCGGTCAGCTCGCCGTCGGTGATGGCAAGCCCGAGCAGGATCTTGATGTTGACTTCGTGGTCGGAGGTGTCCACGCCAGCCGAGTTGTCGATTGCATCGGTATTGATACGGCCACCCGCCAGAGCGTACTCGATACGTCCGAGCTGCGTGCAGCCGAGGTTGCCGCCCTCGGCAACGACCTTGCAGCGCAGGTCGCGACCGTTGACGCGCAGCGCGTCGTTGGCGCGGTCACCGACGTCAGTGTGCGACTCGCGTTGCGACTTCACGTAGGTTCCGATGCCTCCGTTGTAGAGAAGATCCACCGGTGCCTTGAGGATCGCGTTCACCAGCTCGATCGGCGCCAGAGCGTCGACTGCGATTCCCAGCGCCGCTTTCACCTGCGGCGTGATTGCGATCGACTTGGCGCTGCGCGGATAAATGCCGCCGCCGGCGGAGATGAGCTTGGCGTTGTAATCGGCCCACGAGGATCGCGGCAGCGTGAACATTCGAGCGCGCTCGTCGAAGCTCGCCTCCGTGTCCGGATCGGGATCGAGGAAGATGTGGCGGTGATCGAACGCGGCGACCAGCCTGATATGCCGCGACAGCAACATTCCGTTGCCAAAGACATCGCCCGACATGTCGCCGATCCCCGCAACGGTGAAATCGGTCGTCTGGGTATCGATGCCCATCTCGCGAAAGTGACACTTGACCGACTCCCACGCGCCGCGCGCGGTGATGCCCATCACCTTGTGGTCATAGCCAGCCGACCCGCCCGAGGCGAATGCGTCGCCGAGCCAGAAGCCATACTCCTTGCTGATGCCGTTGGCGTAGTCCGAGAACGTCGCCGTGCCCTTGTCGGCAGCGACCACGAGGTACGGGTCGTCGGGGTCGTGTCGCTTGACCCGGGGCGGCGGCACGATCTTTTCGCCGACGCGGTTGTCGGTGATGTCGAGCAGGCCGCGCAAATAGTCCTGGTAGCAGGCGACACCTTCCTTCAGGTAGCCCTCGCGGTCGGAGGAAGGCGGCGCGCGCTTGAGCACGAAACCGCCCTTCGATCCGACCGGAACGATGACCGTATTCTTGACCATCTGCGCCTTGACCAGCCCCAGAACCTCGGTCCGGAAATCTTCCGGCCGGTCCGACCAGCGCAATCCGCCGCGCGCCACTTTTCCGCCGCGCAGGTGCACGCCTTCGAAGCGCGGCGAGTACACAAAAATCTCGAACATCGGCTTCGGCTCTGGAAGACCGGGCACTTTGGAAGGATCGAACTTGAATGAAACGAAGCTCTTGCGCCGGCCGCCCGCATCGCGAAGCCAGAAGTTGGTGCGCGTCGTCGCGAGTATCATGGCCAGGTACTGCCGCAGCACCCGATCCTCGGATAGATTCTGGACCTGCTCGAGCGCGGCCTCGATCTCGCGCACCTTGTCCGCGGTCTTGGCGCCCGCGCCAACGGTACCGTCAGGATCAAACCTGATCTTGAACAGCTCGACCAGAGCGCGCGCGACGTCCGCATGCGCCGCCAGCGTCGCCTCGATGAACGCCTGCGACAATGGAAATCCGATCTGGCGCAGATATTTCGCGTACGAACGCAAGACCACGATCTCCTGCGCCGGCAAACCGGCCGCGAGCACCAGCCGGTTGAAATCGTCATTCTCGACTTCGCCGACAAAAACGCGCCCGAATGCCTCCTCGAATATCGAATGCAGCGCATCGATCTCGACCTCGGTATCGGCAATCCCGGATTGCATTCCCAGATCATGCATCCAGATCGGCGGCGAGCTTTCCGGCGTCACGCGATACGGACGCTCGTCGAGGACCTTCAGTCCCATATGTTCCAGCATCGGCAGGCTGTCGGAGAGCGTCACCGGCTCGCCAAGACGGTAGAGCTTGAAGCGCAGCGTTCCGGGTGCCGCCTCGAGCGGCCGATAGAGAGACATGCCCAGCGGCTCGGCCTCTGAGAGTTTCGCTACCATTTGAATGTCGGGGACCGCGGCGCGCGCGGTGAAATCCTCGCGGTACGCCGCAGGAAAGGCAGCGCCGAATTGCCGCGCGAGATCGTTGCCACGGGCTTCCCCCGCAGCCTCGATCAGCGCCTGTTTCAGATCGTCTGTCCAACGCCGCGCGACGGTGGCGAGCCTCGCTTCGAGATCGCGGACATCGAAGCTCGGGATTTTTCCCGGTGTCGTGCGTACGGTGATCAGAATCCTGGCAAGCGCCGACTCCGACAGATGCACGTTGAATTCGGAGCTGCTTCCATGGAACGCTTCGGTGAGAATGGTCTGCCACTTCTGGCGCAGCTCGGTTGTGTAGTTCTCCCGCGGCGCGTAGATCAGGCACGATAGAAAGCGCTCGAAGGGATCGCGGCGCACGAACAGCCGGAAACGCTGCCGCTCGCCCAGATGCAGAATACCCATCGCGGTACGCAGCAGATCGTCTTCCGTAATCTGGAACAGCTCGTCGCGTGGGTAGTTTTCAAGGATGTTGATCAGCGACTTGTCGGCGTGGCTTCCCGGTACCAGGACCGCGCGCGCGACGACGTTGGCGGTCTTGCGACGCAGCAGAGGAATGTCCGACGGCTTGGCGTTGTAGGCAGTAGACGTAAACAATCCCAGAAACCGGTCTTCTCCGCTGACTTCTCCTTTGGCGTCGAAGCGCTTGATCGCGATGTAATCGAGATAGCCCGGCCGGTGCACCGTCGAGCGCGAAGTCGACTTGGTGACCACCAGCAGCTCGGGCCGTCGTGCATAGGCTTTCACCTCCGGCGGCAGCGCCGCGAAACTCGTCGCGACGTCCTTGGTCTCGCCTTCGCGCAGGATACCCAGGCTCGAGCCGGCGACGATTTTCAACGCATCCTCGCCCTTCTGCACCACCAACTCGTGGCCGCGATAGCCAAGAAACGTGAAGTGATTGTCCGCGAGCCAGGCGAGAAACGCCCGGCCTTCCGCGAGCTCGTCCGCGGGCAGCGGCGGAGGCCGCTTGTCGGTATCGGCGAGAATCGCCAGCAGGCGATCGCGCATCGCCTTCCAATCGGCAACCGCCATGCGTACATCGTCGAGCACGCGCTCCACGTCGGCCGCGAGTGTGTCAAGGCGCGCGGGCTCGATGATGCGGTCGACCTCGACGCGAATGAACGACTCGTGGCGCGCGTCCTTGTCATCGTCTGCGGCAAGATCGACGAGTGTGCCGTCGGCGCTGCGTTTGACCGCGATGATCGGGTGCATGATCAGGTGCAGCGTCAACCCGTGCCGGTTGACTTCCATCGTCACCGAATCGACCAGGAACGGCATATCGTCATTGACGATCTCGATGATGGTGTGCGTCGACTGCCAGCCATGTTCCTCGAGCGACGGGTTGAACACGCGAAGACGCGCGCTCCCGGGTTTGCGCTTGCGCGCGAAATTCCAGTGCGACAGCGCCGCACCGTACAAGTCCGCGGGCTGTCGCTCGGCGAGATCCTCCGGGTCGAGCTGGCTGAAATATCGCTGAACAAAACGTTCGAGCAAACTGCGCATATCGGGCGCAACTTTGGCTCGGACAAGCCTCAGGACTTCATCGAGACCTTGCACACGGATAACTTGGTCGTTTGCCATCGTGTAATTCCGCTTCGGTGGCGACTATGGACAGGCTCCGATACGCTTGGCGCGGATCTTCGTTCCGTTGGAATTTATCTGTTCGTACCAATCGCCATGGTAGGTCGTGGTGTTCATGTTTTGTTCCCCGGCACAAACCGAGTTAATAGTCACTTGATTGCCGGACACCTTGAGATTCTTTACCGTGCAGCCGGCTTCCTCGGCCGCCTTGACCAGGGATTCCTGAAACGTCTTGTCGTCGCCATTCACTCCGCGGCACAGTCGGTGCGTTGCGCAATCTCGCCATCCTCGGGCACCCCGCCTGATTGCCGCCGACGCGATTGTCACGCAAAACCCGGGCGGAGGACTATCGGGAGCGCCTCGCGAGGCTTGCCACCTTAACCGGGCCTCTCGCGTTCGATCTTCGGTACGCACGCGGTTATCGATCCGTCGAGCAGCGCGATTCTCATGACTCATAGTGCAGTCACCTGAACGATAGTTCGGTACGGATTCATTTTACTGCACCAGGAACGGGAGGGGGTCGAACTCCCCGTGCTTCTCGGGGCTACGCACGTTAGATTGCCGGTGGCTCGCACCCTCACCACCAGTGTAATCACTTTCGGCGCGGTAGATCAGCCGTCGCTGATGTTGCGACCAAGCGAAGCTGATAGTGCCGTATGCTGAAGACATGACTTACCGGCGCGGTCACCGCCGTGGCGAGGACCTGCGATGAAGCCGTTCGCGATCCGGTAGACGACAAGGGAAAGCTGCGGACGCTGAACTAGCGAGGTGTCTACACGCGGGCAACGGCAACATGCGTCATGCGACACACTCACTCAACGGGACACTCGGGAAGTCGCCTGTCGACGCGATGAGGGAGATCAGGCCGGCGCACTTCCCGAGCGTGACGTTACCGACCGACGGCTCAATCCGTTCACCGGCGCGTCAGGGTAAAGGTGCCGGCGCTGCCGCCTTGGGACCAGTTGCCCGATCCCGTGTTCAAACCAGTCATCGTGCCCGATCCGGAGCCGGCCGGACAAGTGTAGTGATTCGGTGGCTGAAGGGGTGGCCTCAGGGTATCGCCGTACTCGGTGAAGGTAACGCTGCCGTTTGTGGCAATCGTGCCGCTTGTCTGAAGGAGTGTCGGAAATTGGTCATCCATCTGGAAAAAATTCCCGCTGCCATCCACTACCAGTACGGTTGCCTGCTCGACACCGACGCTCTCTTGGCCACAGAGACCGCCAGAAACAGTAGGTGTGTGTGTCAGTATCCACGTTCCAGGATAGAGAGCAGCGGGGTCAAAGCCAAAGATTTCGCGGGTGACTGTAAAGCTAAAGCCATTTACAGTGATGTTCGCACCCGTCGGCGTTAGAAAAGTAACGACCGCATTCCCGAATGGCACTGGCGTCGGCGCACGGTAGCTACCACCGAGTGGTTGCCCGTACGCGGTTTGGAACGCCGCTCCCGAGTACGCGTGGTCACTGGACATCGGACCACCCGAGACAAACCAGATTGGATTACCGGCAGCATCGTATAAGAAGCCGGCCATGAACAAGGTCCTGCCCTGTATCTCGATATTGAATCCCCGGCCAGACTCGGCTTGGTCGAAGTACCAGCCACCTTCGGGAACAGCAGCCGTCACCGACAGCGGGAACGTTGCGAGTAATAGTGCGAATATCAGATGTTTCACTTGGCGGTTCCTTTGTAGAGAGTTCGGTGTTCATCCTCGATGCACGTCAGCGAAGTGAACTGCACATGCCGCAGATAGGTACCTTGCTGCCCTAATGCGGCATGCGCGAATGCATTCCCACCCTGTTA
>VBDA01000172.1 GCA_005883655.1 Betaproteobacteria bacterium
CACCAAGAACGACCAGTATTCGAAGCAGAAGCTGCAAGCCGACCTGGAGACGCTGCGCAGCTACTACACCAACCGCGGCTATCTCGAGTTCGCCGTCGACTCGACGCAGGTGTCCATCACTCCGGACAAGGAGGACATCTACATTACCGTCAACATCTCCGAAGGTCCGAGGTACACCTTCTCGGACGTACGTCTGGCCGGCGAGCTGCTCCTGCCGGAAGCGGAATTGCTGCGGCTGATCACGGTCAAGCCCGGAGAGGTCTATTCGCGGGAAAAGCTGACCCAGTCGGCGAAGGCGATTTCGGACCGCCTGGGCAGCGACGGCTACGCGTTCGCCAACGTCAACGCGGTGCCGGAAGTCGATCGCCCCAACAGGCAAGCCGCGTTCACGTTCTACATCGATCCGGGCCGGCGGGTATATATCCGGCGCATCAACATCAGCGGCAACGCGCGAACGCGCGACGAGGTGATCCGGCGCGAGTTGCGCCAGCTCGAAGGCGCGTGGTACGACGCGACGCGAATCGACCGTTCGAAGGTGCGCATCGTCAGGCTCAACTATTTCGAGGACGTCAACATCGAAACGCCGGCCGTGCCCGGCAGCCCCGACCAGGTCGATCTCGACGTGACAGTGACCGAGAAGTCGACCGGCAATCTGCTCGCGGGTGTCGGCTACTCCAGCGCCGACGGCGTCGTTCTTTCCGCATCGGTCTCGCAGAACAACGTCTTCGGCACCGGCAACTCGGTGTCGGCGTCGATCAATACCAGCAGAGTCAATCGCACCATCGCAGTGACCTACATCGAGCCCTACTGGACCGCGGATGGCATCTCACGCGCAATCGAGGTCTACGACAAGAACGTCGACCCGTCGTCGCTTCCGATCGCCCAATACTCGTCGACGACTTACGGCGCCGCGATCAATTTCGGTGTGCCGGTCACCGAGACCGACACCATCAACTTCGGAGGACGCTTCGAGCATACGAAACTGTCTCTGTTCTCCAATAGCCCGCCGTTGTACGTCGACTTTGTCCGCCAATTCGGGGACGTGACGAATACCTTTATTCTCACCGCCGGATGGGCGCGCGATACCCGCGACAGCGTCCTCTTTCCGACCAGGGGCCTGCTGCAAAGCGCGTTCGGGGAGGTAGGGCTGCCGACCGGCTCTCTGGAATATTACAAGGCCAACTATCTTATTCAGTGGTTTACACCGCTGCCGCTCAGCTCGGTGCTGATGTTGCGCAGCGAGTTCGGCTACGGCGGCGGCCTGAGCAACAAAACGCTTCCCTTCTTCAAGGCGTATTATGGAGGGGGTGTTGGGTCGGTGCGAGGCTTCGAAACTGCTTCGCTCGGTCCCCAGGACTCGCAGGGAAACACCATTGGCGGCCGGCGCAAAGTCGTTGCCAACGCCGAGGTGTTTTTTCCGATGCCGGGCACGAAGCCAGGCGATCAATCGGTGCGGCTGTCGGTGTTTGCGGACGCGGGTCAGATCCACGATGCCGGATTTCAGCCAACGCTCGAATCGTTCCGGTTCTCCACGGGCATCGGGCTGGCCTGGAATTCGCCCGTCGGCCCGTTGAAGTTCAGTTATGGTATTCCGATCAACAAGAAGGTCGGCGACAAGGTGCAGCATTTGCAGTTTCAGGTTGGTACCGGATTCTAGCGTCGCCGTCGGGCTTCGACCATCCCAGACACTCGCGTAGGAGACGATTCGAAGGCGCATAGGCCAGGCGACGCGATATGCTTCGACGGCGCCTGCGGCAGCCTTTCGTTTATCGAGGCCTCGTGGCAGGAGAAAAAGTGAAACCCCTCAGACATGAATTTTTGGTTCGGTTCGGGGCGGCGCTGTTCATTGCGTCACTCGCGGCCCCCGGATTTGCGCAAGGCGCCGATTACAGGATCGGGTTTGTCAATGGTGAGCGCCTGTTTCGCGAGGCCGCTCCGGCAAAGCGGGCTCAGCAGAAAATCGAAAAGGAATTCGCTGCCCGCGACGCCGAGATCCAGAAGCTCTCCAAGCAGGTACGCGACATGCAGGCGCTTCTGGAGAAAGATGGCGTCACCATGGCGGAACCCGAGCGTCGCTCCAAGGAGCGCGATCTCGCCAACATGAGCCGCGATTTGCAACGAATGCAAAGGGAGTTTCGCGAAGACCTCAATTTGCGCAAGAACGAAGAGCTGACCGCGGTGCAGGAGCGTGCAAACAAGGTCATTCAGCAAATCGCGATCGACGAGAAATTTGATTTGATCATCCAGGAGCCGGTCATTTATGCCAGTCCGCGCATCGATATCACCGACCGGGTGGTCAAGGCGCTCGCCGATAAGTAGCGCGGGCGCAGACTGCGCCGCGGCGTGAGCGCATGGAACCTGATCATAGTCGACACGCCACTGGCATCACGCTGCGCGAACTGGCCGAACGGTGCGGCGCGGAGCTGGCTGGCAACGGCGAGCTTATGATCTATCGAGTGGCCACGCTCGAAGACGCCGACCCAAAGTCGATTTCCTTTCTCTCCAACACCCGCTACCGCGCGCAGCTTGCGTCGACGCGTGCCGGCGCGGTCATTGTTGCTCAGCGCGATGCCGCCGCAACGCCGCTGCCGAAGCTGGTGACCAGCAACCCGTATGCGGTTTACGCGCGCATCGCAGCGATTTTTCATCCGCCGGCCGCGGCGGCGCCGGGCGTCCATCCCACGGCGATCATTGCCGCAACGGCGAAGGTCGCGGCGAGCGCAATGGTGGGTCCTAACGTCGTCATCGGTCATCGGACCTCCATCGGCGAGCGCGCCCAGATTCATGCCGGTTGCGCGGTGGGCGATGGCTGCTCGATAGCAGACGATGTGACGCTGTATCCGCGCGTGGTCCTCTATGCAAATTCGGTGCTGGGCCCGCGCACTATCGTCCACAGCGGCGCAGTAATCGGCGCCGACGGCTTCGGAATGGCCGAGCAGGACGGACGCTGGCTCAAAGTGCCTCAGGTCGGCAGGGTGGTAATCGGCGCGGACGTCGAGATCGGCGCCAATACGACAATAGATCGCGGCGCGTTGGGCGACACGGTGGTGGAGGACGATGTCAAGCTCGACAATCAGATCCAGATCGGCCATAACTGCCGCATCGGCGCACACACCGCAATTGCGGGATGCACCGGCATCGCCGGCAGCACCACCATAGGCCGCAACTGCAAGATCGGGGGCGCGGCAATGATCATCGGCCATCTGGACATTGCCGATGGGACCACGATTTCGGCATCGACCGGCGTCTTCGAGTCGATCCGCACAGCCGGTGTCTATACTTCGGCGTTTCCCGCGCTCCCCCATCGCGAATGGCAATATGTCGCATCGGTGCTGCGCAGGCTGCGCAGCTTCGCCACCCGGGTCCGGACGCTGGAACGGTCGCTGGAAAATAAGGCGAGCGAAAAGGGGGAATGACCGTGGCATCAATGGATATCAAGGAGATCATGGGTTATCTGGCGCATCGGCCGCCATTTCTGTTCGTCGACAAGGTCATCGAGTGCACTCCCGGCAAGCACATCAAAGCGATCAAGAACGTCACCATCAGCGAACCTTTTTTTCAGGGACATTTTCCAGGCTACCCGGTGATGCCGGGGGTCCTTATCATCGAGGCGCTGGCGCAGGTATCGGTGATTCTGGTCTATCAGACGCTGGGCCGCAGACCGGACGACAAGTCGCTCATCTTTTTCGCAGGTATCGATAACGCGCGGTTCAAGCGCCAGGTATTTCCCGGCGACCAGCTCGTGCTCGAGGCGACCGAGCTTCGTCTGGTCCGCGGGGTTGGCAAGTTCGCCGTGCGGGCGAGCGTCGGTGACGTGCTGGTTGCCGAGGCGGAGCTGCTTGCCGCGCTGCGCGACTTCTGACTTAACAGGCCCTAATGCCCGGCATTCATCCCACGGCCATTGTCGCCGCCGGCGCGAGCTTTGGCGCCGGAGTCGAGATCGGTCCCTATGCCGTGGTCGGCGCGGGCGTGAGCGTGGGGGAAGGCACGGCGATCGGGTCGCATGTTCTTATCGCCGGGCAGACCACGATCGGCCGCAACAACCGCTTGTTTCCATTCTCGTCCATCGGCGATATTCCTCAGGACAAAAAATACGATGGCGCCGTGACGCGCACGGTCATCGGCGACGAGAACGTCATCCGCGAGTTCGTTTCCATCAACGCGGGTACGGCCCAGGATCGTGGCGTCACTACCATCGGCAACGGTAACTGGCTGCTGGCGTACTCGCATATCGCGCACGACTGCGTGGTTGGCAACGGGACGACCTTTTCGAATAACGCGCAACTCGCCGGTCACGTGCGCATCGAGGACTATGCCGTGCTCGGCGGGTTCGTCGGAGTGCATCAGTTCTGCCGCGTCGGCGCTCATGCGATGGTCGCAGCCGGGTCGATCGTGCTGCAGGACGTGCCGCCTTTCGTGATGGCAGCGGGGTATCCGGCGAAGCCACGGGGTACCAACAGCGAGGGCCTGCGTCGTCGCGGGTTTTCGGCCGCCGACATCGGCGCCATCAAGCGCGCATACAAAATCCTGTATCGAAGCCAGCTCCCTTTAAGCGATGCGCTCGAGCAAATCTCTGCCGAGGCGCGACAGGTGCCGGCGGTCGGGCTGCTAGCCGCGTTTTTGGACAGTCCCGGGCGCGGGATCATTCGTTGAGAGCGGGTCGGTAATGGCGGAAGCGAACTCCGCAAGGCCGGTCACGATCGGCATCGTCGCCGGGGAAGCGTCTGGCGATGCGCTGGGTTCGGAGCTGATCCACGCGGTGCGTAAGCGAATTCCCGGTGCGCGCTTTGCCGGCATCGGCGGCGCCCGCATGGAAAGCGCCGGCTGCGCGATCTGGTACCCGATGTCCAAACTCGCGCTGCGCGGCTACGCGGAAGTGCTGAGCCATTTGCCGGAGCTGGTACGCATCCGGCGCGACGTCTATCGCCGCTTGCGCTCGATTCAGGCGCCGCTGTTCATCGGTGTCGATGCGCCCGACTTCAACCTCGGGCTCGAAGCGCGTCTCAAAGATAACGGTGTGCGCACGATTCACTATGTCAGTCCGTCAGTATGGGCCTGGCGGCGCAAACGGATTGACACCATCGCTCGCTCGGCCGATCGACTGCTGACGCTATTTCCATTCGAGCCGCCACTCTACGAGGGAGCGGGCATCGAGGTTACCTTCGTGGGCCATCCGCTGGCCGCGGATGCCGCCAACATATCCACCCGGCGGGAAACGCGCGAGCTGCTGAAGCTGGAGCTCTCCCGGCCGGTCTTCGCGCTGCTGCCGGGAAGCCGCCGATCCGAGCTAGAAATGCACACTGAGCTCCTTTTGAGGACCGCGGCGGAGATTTTCGACGCGCAGCCGGAAACAAGGTTCGTCGTACCGCTGATCAGTCGGGAAACGCGCGAGTATTTC
>VBDA01000635.1:0-961 GCA_005883655.1 Betaproteobacteria bacterium
AACAGCGGCGGCACCTGCCGGGGCGCCCTGGATCGCCGTGGCCAAGAGCGTGGAATTGAGCAAATTCGGCGCCGAGATCGAGGACCAAGGCACCGGCGTCAAGGTCCATGTACAGGATCTCAGCGTGAAACTCGAAGGAGCCGGCAGTGATCTCGCGCGGCCGGTCAAGTTCGATGCCGGGCTGAACTTGCGTGAGGGCGGCCAGTTGTCGGCGAATGGCAGGGTGGTGCCGGCCAGCGGCGCGCTGGATGCCGACGTCCGCCTGAAGCAACTGGAGCTGGCGCCCTTGCAGCCCTGGCTCGGCGCGTACGTGAAGCTGAAAATCGCCGGCGGCAGCGTCTCGGCGCGTGGGCGGCTCACTGCCGGCGCCGGCGGGGCGAAGAGCGCTCGTCTGCGCTATATCGGCGGGCTCGACATCGCCGGCCTTACGCTCAACGAAGAAAGCGGCGAACTGTTCGCGGCATGGAAAAGCGTAGGCACAGACGAGCTCACTGCGAGCCTCGCTCCCAATCTGCTCGAGATTCCGGAGCTGCGCGTGGTCGAGCCCAACGCCAAGCTGATCATCGAGAACGACCGCAGCTTCAATGCCGCGCGTCTGCTGGTGCGGCCCGCCATCTCCGGTGCGACTGTCGAGACACCGCCGCCGGCCCCGGCGCAGGTGCAAGCGGCGGATACCTTCTTCCCGGTGCGGATACAGCGCGTGCGCTTTCAGAATGCCAAGCTCGATTTCACCGACCTCAGTCTGCGGCCGCAATTCGGCGCGAAAATCTACGAACTGAACGGCGTCGTCATCGGCCTATCGTCGAACCGCGATTCGCGCAGCCAGATCGAGCTCGACGGCCGGGTCGATGAGTTCGGGCTGGTGCGCATCCGCGGCGAGCTCAATCCCTTCGCGCCGGCCGACAACACCGACGTCAATGTCGTGTTCAAGAACGTCGACATGGTCCCCGTCTCGCCCTAC
>VBDA01000635.1:976-3037 GCA_005883655.1 Betaproteobacteria bacterium
ATCTCCAATACAAAGTACGCAATAGCCAGCTCGAAGGCGCCAACCAGATCATCATCGACAAGCTGACCCTAGGCGAGCGGGTCGACAGTCCCGACGCGCTCAAGCTGCCGCTGGAGCTGGCGATCGCCATACTCAAGGACAGCGAAGGCCGCATCGACCTCGGCTTGCCGGTTTCCGGCAACCTTAGCGATCCGCAGTTCAGTTATGGCGCGGTAATCTGGAAGGCCATCGGCAGCGCGTTGACCAAGATCGTCAGCGCGCCGTTCCGCGCGCTCGGCAGCCTGTTCGGTGGCAGCGGCGAGAAGCTGGAGGCTATCGATTTCGATCCGGGCAGCGACAGGCTGTTGCCGCCGGAACGCGAAAAGCTGAAACAGATAGCGCAGGTGCTGTCCAAGCGCCCGCAACTGAAACTCTCGGTGCCGGCGCAATATAGCGAGGCCGCTGACGGCGCCGCGCTGAAGGCCCGCGCAGTGCGAGTCGAAATCGCGAAGCGTGCCGGTATCAAACTCGAGGCCGGCGAGGAACCCGGACCTCTGGACCTACGCGCCCGCGCGGTGCGCGGCGCCTTGCGGGACCTGTATGCCGAACGCTTCGGCGCCGCGGAACTCGACAAGCAGAAAAAGGCGGCGGAGGGCGGCGCCGGCGAGCCAGCCGCTAAAGACCTCAATACCGAGGCGGCACAGGAGAAATTGCCGATATGGCAGCGCGTCGGCTTGCTGATCCAGGGCGAGCCGCAGGTGGCGGATGCAAGCTCGTTCTACCACACGCTGCAGGAGCGCTTGGAACTGAACCAGCCGCTTGCCGCCGATGCCTTGACCCGGCTGGGCGCGCAACGCGCGAGTGCCATTCTCGCCGCGCTGAAGGAAGCTGGTGTCGATCCGGCACGCGCGCTCGCGGCAGCTCCCGAAAAGATCAGCTCCGACGCCGGCAAGCCAGTGCCGCTCAAGCTCGGGCTGGCGGCGACTTAATGCGGCGAGGATTTGCGATTCGCCTGTTTCCTTCTTACGTCGCAGGCAAGACCCTCTACATCGTCATGATTGATACCTGTTCACACGAGGCCAGCGCGTAGCGACCACTCAACTAAACCGGGCTCTGAATCGCCGCCCGGTTCCGAATTAGCACACCGATTTCTGCGGTCGTCAATCCGGATTCCTCGAGCACTTCACGGGTGTGCTGCCCGAATAGGGGCGCGGGACGCGACACGCAGGCAGGCGTTTCGGAGAGCTTGATGGGACAGCCGAGAGCGCGAACCTTGCCGGCCTTCGGATGTTGTGTTTCGATCACCATGTCGCGGGCGAGGACCTGCGGGTGCTTCAGCATTTCGGCAATGCCAAGCACCGGCCCCGCGGGAACGCCGGCGGTGGCAAGCGCCGCGAGCCATTCCGACGACGGCTTGCGCTTGAATCGCAGCTCGATCAGCTCGACCAGTGCGCGAAGGTTGCCCATGCGCGACGCGTTGTCACGGAATCGTTCGTCGGCAAGAAGCTCCGGCGCTTCGAGCACCTGTATCAAGCGCTCATAATTGGATTGGTTGGACGCACCTATCGTGATCCAGCCGTCCTGCGTTGCGAAGGCCTGGTACGGCGCAGTGAGCGGATGGGCCGAACCAAGCGGGGCCCGCTTCGAGGAGCGAGGTGTCGACCAATTGTCCCTGACCGGTGCGCAGCCGGTGAACATAAGCCACGACGATGCCGAGCGCGGCCAGAATTCCCGCATTGATATCCGTCACGGGGGAACCCACCTTGGTCGGTGGGCCACCGGGCTCGCCGGTAATGCGCATCAGGCCGCTCAAGCCCTGGGCCACCAGGTCGAAGCCGCCTTTGTCAGCATCGGGCCCGGTTCTGCCGTAGCCGGATATCGCACAATAGATGAGCCGCGGATTGGTGCGTCGCAAGTCCTCGTAGCCCAGCTCCAACTTGTCGAGCGTTCCGACGCGGAAATTTTCGATGACGACATCGGCGCCATCGATCAGGCGGCGCAAGGCGTCGCGGGCCGCGGCTTGCTTAAGGTCGAGCGCGATGCCGCGCTTGTTGCGGTTCATCATCATGAATGCGCTGGCTT
>VBDA01000173.1 GCA_005883655.1 Betaproteobacteria bacterium
CGATCTTCATCGCATTGGTGCCGCCTGACTTGCCCATGGGCTCGCCGATGGTCAGTACGATCAGGTCACCGCGCTGGACCTGGCCGCGGGTCAGCAGCAGATCCTCGGCGGCGCGCAGCACCGCCTCGCTGTCGTCTGCCTGTTCGAGATAGAGCGGCTGCACGTTGCGGTAGAGCGACATCTTTCGCTGCGACGAAACCTCGGGCGTCAGCGCGAAGATCGGGCAGCCGCAGTTGTGCCGCGACATCCACAACGCGGTCGAGCCGGACTGGGTCAGCGACGCAATGGCCTTCACCTGAAGATGGAAGGCGGTAAAGAGCGCACCCATCGCGATCGACTGGTCGATGCGGGTGAAAGTGCGATTGAGAAAATCACGGTCGAGCTCGATTTCATACGACTTCTCAGCCTCGGCGCAAATCTGGCTCATCGCTTCGATGGTTTCCACCGGGAAGCGCCCGGCGGCGGTCTCCGCCGAGAGCATGACCGCGTCGGTGCCGTCGAGCACCGCGTTGGCAACGTCGGACACCTCCGCGCGGGTCGGCACCGGGTTGTAGATCATCGATTCCATCATCTGCGTGGCAGTGATGGTGAGCTTGTTTCGCTCGCGTGCGAGCCGGATCATCCGTTTTTGCAGCCCCGGAACGGTCGCATTGCCGACTTCGACCGCGAGATCGCCGCGTGCGACCATGATGCCGTCGGATGAATCGATGATCTCCTCGAGCGCCGTGATCGCCTCGGCTCGCTCGATCTTCGCGATCAGCAGAGCCTTGCCGCCCGCGGCGCGCAAGAGCTGCCGGGCCATATACATGTCTTCCTTGTTCTTCGGGAATGAGACGGCCAGGTAGTCGGCGTCGATCGCGACCGCGGTTTTCATGTCCTCCATGTCCTTGGCGGTCAGCGCCGGAGCAGTGAGCCCCCCGCCCTGACGGTTGATGCCCTTGTTGTTCGACAGCACACCACCGACTTCCACCCGCGTCACGATTTCGTTGCCGCGCACCGACTCGACGCGCAGCCGGATCAGACCATCGTCGAGGAGGAGCACCGCGCCGGGCGCTACGTCGCGCGGCAGCTCCTTGTAGTCGAGGCCCACACCTTCTTCGTCGCCAAGCTCGCGGTCGGCATCGAGCACGAATGTCTGCCCGCTCTTGAGGGTGACTTTGCCGAGCGCGAACTTGCCGACGCGGATCTTGGGACCCTGCAGGTCCGCCATGATCGCCACTTCGCGGCCGATGGAATGCGCCGCATTGCGGACCAGAGTGGCGCGCTGCTGGTGATCGTCGGCAGTGCCGTGAGAGAAATTCAAACGCATGACATCGACGCCGGCAGCGAGCATCCGCGTCAGAACATCGAGGCTGCTGCTCGCGGGCCCTAGCGTCGCGACAATCTTGGTCGTTCTCTGCATGTTGTTCCTGATTAGACGGCCGCCGCTGAGCAGTTCAGGTCGCGGCCCGCTTTTCGAGAATCTCCACCGCAGGAAGCTTCTTGCCCTCGAGGAATTCGAGAAAAGCGCCGCCGCCGGTGGAAATGTAACCTATGCGGTCCTGGACCCCGTATTTGGCGATCGCCGCCAGCGTGTCGCCGCCTCCGGCGATGGAAAATGCCGGCGATTCGGCGATCGCCAGCGCCAGCGCTCTAGTGCCTTCGCCGAAGGCATCGATCTCAAACACACCGACCGGGCCGTTCCAGACGATCGTTCCCGCCTTGGCAATGATGGTCTTCAACGCCATCACGGTCTGCGGACCGATGTCCAGAATCATGTCGTCGACGCCGATGTCCGAAATCGCCTTCAGCGCCGGGGTCGCCGTTGCGGATAATTCCTTCGCCACGACCGCGTCGACCGGTATCGGGACCTTGCCCGGAAACGATTCGAGGATGCCCTGTGCCTCGCCCACGAGGCCGGGTTCCGCAAGCGAGATGCCGATGTGGCCGCCGGCCGCGAGCACAAAGGTGTTCGCAATCCCGCCGCCGATGATCAGAGTGTCGACCTTCGCCGCGAGATGCGTCAGTACCGAAAGCTTGCTCGAGACCTTGGAGCCGGCAACGATGGCCACCAGCGGCCGAGCCGGATGCGCCAGCGCCTTTCCCAGCGCATCGAGCTCGGCCGCCAGCAAGGGGCCGGCGCAGGCGACCGGCGCGTATTTGGCGATGCCATGGGTCGAGGCCTCCGCTCGATGCGCGGTTCCGAAGGCATCGTTGACATAAACGTCGCACAGCGCCGCCATTTTTTTTGCCAGATCGTCGCTGTTTTCTTTTTCGCCGGCGTTGAAGCGGCAGTTCTCCAGCAAGACGACATGGCCCGGCTCGAGCGCCTTAAGCCAGGCGCCCCCATCGACCCAGTCGCGGACCAAGGGCACTTCGGTGCGCAGCAGTTGCGACAAGCGGCTGGCGATCGGCGCCAGCGAATCCTCCTCGGTCCACGCCCCTTCCTTGGGCCGGCCGAGATGCGACGTCACCATCACTCGCGCGCCGGCATCGAGCGCCTGCCTTATGCAGGGAACGGACGCGCGGATGCGCGTGTCATCGGTGATGTTGCGCTGGTCATCCTGCGGAACGTTCAAATCGGCGCGTATGAATACCCGTTTCCCCGCAACTGTCGTGTCGGAAAACCGATTAAAGCTCATGACCGGATCTCATGGTCGGCGACCGACGTCAGCGCTCCAGCGAGACCGCGGGGCGGACGCTACGCGCACGCAGCGCGTTCAGCTCGTCGAGCGCACGGCTGGCCGTGGTAACGAACAGAAATGGAAACAGGGCGTGCACCATCGCCGCGAATCCACCGATCGCCATGCGCGCACCGAACAAAAGGGCGAAGCGGCCATGCTGCGCGTAGGTCTCGCCCACCGAAGACGGATGGGCGGTAAAGAGATTGGTCATGACATTCCCTTTGGTCGTTATCGGGCCGCCATCAAGGCCATCGTCGTGTCCAGCATGCGATTGGAAAATCCCCATTCGTTGTCGTACCACGAAGACACCTTGACCAGCCTTCCCGAGACCTTGGTGAGCGTCGCATCGAACACCGAAGAACGTGCGTCGTGGTTGAAATCGATCGAAACCAGAGGCGCGGTGTTGTAGCCCAAGAGTCCCGCCAGCGGCCCGGACTCGGAGGCGGATTTCATGATTGCGTTGACCTCGTCGACGCTCGTATCGCGAGCGGCAACGAAACACAGATCGACGATGGAGACATTGATGGTCGGCACGCGAATGGCGTAACCGTCGAGCTTGCCGTTGAGCTCCGGCAGCACGAGGCCGACGGCGGCCGCGGCGCCAGTCTTGGTCGGAATCATGCTCATTGTCGCCGAACGCGCACGGCGCAGGTCTTCATGATAGACGTCCGTCAGCACCTGGTCATTGGTATACGAGTGTATGGTCGTCATGAGGCCGTTAACCACGCCGATCTTGTCATGCAGCGGCTTGACCAAGGGCGCGAGGCAATTAGTGGTGCACGAAGCGTTGGAGATGACGGTATGCGCGGCCTTGAGCGTCTGATGATTGACACCGAAGACGATCGTCGCGTCGACATCCTTTCCGCCCGGCGCGGAGATAATCACTTTCTTGGCTCCGCCCTTGAGATGCGCGGATGCCTTTTCCTTGGTAGTGAACAGACCCGTGCATTCGAGCACCACGTCCACGCCCAGCGCGGTCCATGGAAGCTCCGCCGGGTTGCGCTGCGCCAGCACCTTGATGCTGTCGCCGTTGACCACCATCGCGTCGCCATCGACCTCGATACGTCCGGGGAATTTTCCGTGCGTCGTGTCGTAGCGCGTCAGATGCGCGTTGGTCTCCGGGCTGCCCAGATCGTTGATGGCGACGATCGCGAGATCGTGCCGGTGCTTGGCCGTAACCACGCCTTCGTAGTGGGCGCGCAGGATGTTGCGGCCGATGCGGCCATAACCATTGATCGCGACTTTGATGCTCATTGCTTGTTCTCCTTGATGCGCTTCGAAATCGCTCGCAGGCCGCGACCCTGAGCTCTCGCCAGCGATGCATGAATCACTGCAAAATCGTTCCCGGCGGCGGTATGCCCGGGAGACTGGCGGTGAGCGCCCCGAGTGTGCGCCAACCATATCCAGCTTCTACCAGATCCATGCCATCCCACTGAAACGCCTGCTCGATCACGAGCTCCGCACTAATACGCTCGAAGAACGCTCGTGCTCCCTTGTTGCCGGCGATGACCCAGACGATCAAGCCGCTGGCGCCGCGCTCACGCTGCGAGAGAGCAACGGCGGTTTCCGCCACCAGCCGGCGGCCAATGCCCGCGCGCTGGAATTCACGGCGGACATAAACTGCCGATAATTCCGCATCGAAGCCATGCTTGGGTTCCGCCAGCATGTTGCCGCTGCCGAAGCCGACGATTTCCGCGCCGCGTTCCGCAACGAAAACACCGACCGCGGTCGAGCCTGCGGTGAGCACTTTTTCCCACAGCATGCGGCTTTCCTCGATTTTCATCGCGTCGAGATACGCCTGCGGAATCATGCCGTGGTAGGTTTCTCGCCAGCTATCGACACGCACTCGCGCGATCGCCTCCGCGTCGTCGGCGTGGGCGGGCCGGATGACGATCGAGGAGATATCACTGCGCACCGCGGCGGCGGGGGTCTGTGCGCTCATGGCGCACCCGAATTCGCCGCCTGCACCGCGTCCATCGTCAGCGCACGAACGCTATCGGCCAGCAACGCCTTGTCCGCAACGGAAGTCGCGACCGACGGTGATACGCGTTGCGTTTCGGGTGGCGCACACTCTGCTTTGGAACGCCGGATGGTCATGGATTCAGGAGCGGGGGCGAAGGGCGCGGATGCGCACGACGAACAGACGGTGCTGCAAAGGGGTAAAATTATCGCCCAGCCATCGAATTTGGGCAATAATAGCGAGTTTAGCCGGATCGGTTCACTCATCTCGCCCAAGCGGGGCGAGCTCATTGTGCAAAAAACGTTGCACAACAACGACGGGACAACCGCTCGCGGGAGAACGCAACAATGGACGGCATCCACCTGCTCGGAGAATGGTACGGCTGCGCGGCGGACATTCCGGAGATGACGCGCGTCCAGCCGCTGCGAACGCTATGCCTCCACGCGTCCGAGGCGTCTGGGATGACTATAGTCGGCGATAGTTTTCACCAGTTCGAGCCAGCCGGCGTCACCGGCACCGTGCTTCTCGCCGAATCGCATCTTGCCATTCACACTTGGCCCGAACACGGATTCGTCACCATCGACGTTTACGTCTGCAACTACACGACCGACAACTCCGCCAAGGCGGAGCGTTTGCTGCGCGCGATGCAGGACGCGATGAAACCGCAGCGTGTCAAATTCCAGGCGATCCATCGCGGGGGACGGGATGCCTGATGTTGCAGCGCCGGGTGACCTTCTGCCGGGCGTCCTGACCGAATACCTGACGGAGGATTGCGGCTTCTTCGTTCGCTCTTCGCGCGAGTTCGAACGCTTCCAGACGCCGTATCAAGCGGTCGAAGTTCACGACACCCGATCGTTTGGAAAGTTGTTCCGCCTCGACGGACATCTGATGACCTCGGAAAAGGACGAGTTCTTCTATCATGAGAATCTGGTCCACGTCGCCGCGATCACCCATCCGGCGCCGGAGACTGCGCTGATCATCGGCGGCGGCGACGGCGGTTCGGCCGAAGAGCTGCTCAAGTACCGAACGATAAAGTCAGTGACTGACATCGCGCGCAAATATTTTGCCGAGGTCCATCGTGGAGCGCTGACCGATCCCCGACTGACGGTGAAGGTCGAGGATGGGCTCGCCTTCGTGCGCGGCGCCACGGACAGCTACGACATCATCGTGCTGGATCTCACTGACCCCGGCGGAGTGTCGGAACCACTGTACGGTGTCGAGTTCTATCGGGCATGCGCGGCCCGGCTCAATCCCACGGGTGCGATGGCGCTCCATGTCGCTTCCCCGGTGGCGCATCCGGAGCGGGTACGCTCGGCGATGGCAAATCTGCGCGCGGTCTTTTCGGTCGTCATTCCTTATCTTGTTTCCATACCGCTGTATGGCGGCTTGTGGATGATGGCCTGCGTGTCGCCGACGCTCAATCCCGCTTACCTGACGCCGCTGGAGGCCAATCGTCGCATCGCGACCCGGGGCATACGCGATCTGCAGTACTACAACGGCGAGATCCACCGCGCGTCCATGGCGCTGCCGAACTTCGTGCGCGATCTCGTCGCGTAGGAATTAGCGCCGGCAAGGCGTAGTCCCCGGGGAGTGCCGAAGAAGGCGCCCGGCGAAAGCCGCCCCGGGTGAGATCCGGCCTTGAACCTACCGAACCCGGCCGCATCTAACGGGTGAAGCGGCTCCGTTGAGCCCCGGGGTATCGGATGAAGACCTACACGATGTCGCTCTCTCAAGCAATGCATGGTGCTGATTTCGTGCAGCTGAACGGCATCGTCTTCGCGACGGAGTACCTGCGCGTTCCCGATGAGTCCACGGTCGCCGAGGATGTAGTGATGGAGCTCAAGCTTGGCGACACAGAGCTTGCGTTTACCCGCGAAGAGCTCGACGGCGCGGAGCACGTCGGCGATGGCGTGTACCGGCTCACGTCCGGGGCGTTGTTGCGTTTTCTCACGACGGCGACCATTCACTAAGCTGCCCAGTAAGAACGTCCGGTTTGCGGCCGGCGATGCGCTATGATGCGCGAAAAGCTGCAACCGGCATGTCAACGCGTCCGCGAAAATCTTCCGCTCGGGTCACATTGGTGCTGCTCGGCGCCGCCGCATTGGCGTCGTGCGGGCAGCAGGAAAGCACGCTTCGTCGCGACCTCTACGCGAACAAGGAAGACTGCCTCAAAGACTGGGGCGACGAGCTCAAGTGCGCCGAGCAGCCGGCCCCCGTCCGCAGCGGTAGCTCTTATCACGGCGGGTATTGGTACGGACCTTTTTACCGTGGCGGCGACTATGGCTCCGGCTCGACGATCAGGCCGCACGGCACCGTCGACTCGGCGCGCCCGGGCAGTCATGCCGTCGGAACCTCGCACATAAGCCGCGGGGGATTCGGCGGCAGCGGATCGGCGCATGCGTCGGCCGGCTCCTGATGGCGTCGGCTTCCACGCGGCTGCCGCCCATGAGTTGCCTGCTGTGATCCGCGAATCGAGGAGCCCTCGCCCGAACTGGCGCGAGGATTGTGAAGCGGTAGGATTCGGCTTCCACTCGATGGATGGAACGTACTGGGACGAAGCGCACTGTTATCGCTTCACCGCCGACGAAATCGACGAGCTCGAAGCAGCGACGCGCGACCTGCACCAGCTTTCTCTTGCCGCGGTCGAGCACATCGTCATCGCGGATCGCTTCGAGCAACTTGCGATTGCGCCCGGTTTTGCCGAGCGGATCAGGGCATCCTGGAAGGCGCGCGATCCGGCACTGGCCGGGCGCTTCGATCTTGCCTTCGACGGCAGCAACCCTCCCAAGCTGCTGGAATACAACGCCGACACGCCGACGGCGCTGCTGGAAGCGTCGGTCGTTCAGTGGCGCTGGCTGCAGGGCGCGATCCGGCCTGAGCTGCCCGATGCCGATCAGTTCAATTCGCTGCACGAAAAGCTCATTGCCAACTGGCGCGCAATCAGCGTCACGTTGTCGGCCAACGTCCCGGTGCACTTCGCCTGCGTCAAGGAAAGCGACGAGGACTTGGGAACGATCGAATATCAACGCGACGTGGCAACCCAGGCCGGCATTGCGACGCGCTTTGTCTATATCGAGGACATCGGTTGGGCGGACGACACGCAATGCTTCGTCGATGCTGACAGCGAGGAAATCGCGATGTTGTGCAAGCTCTATCCCTGGGAATGGCTCATCAAGGACGCGTTCGGTCCGCATTTGCTGCAGGCGAAGATGCGCGTGATCGAGCCGCCGTGGAAGATACTGCTGTCGACCAAGGGCCTGCTGCCAATCCTGTGGGAATTGAATCCGGGTCATCCCAATCTGCTGCCGGCGTCGTTCGATCGCTTCCGCATTTCCGGCGACTACGTCCAGAAGCCGATGTATTCGCGGGAAGGCGCCAACGTGACCGTCTATCGAGGGGGCGAGGTGCTGCGCGAGGGCGGGAGCTATGGCGAGGAGGGATGGATCTATCAGGCGTATACCGCGATCCCAAAATTCGACGATAGCTACGTTACCATCGGATCCTGGATAGTCGGCGATGAGCCGGCCGGAATAGGTCTGCGCGAAGATGCAACGCCCATCACCCGCAACACCAGCCGCTTCGTTCCGCATTATTTCATCTGAGGGCGGATCGATCGGCGTTCGCACGCCGCTTTGCCCGTTCCGATGACAACACGAGGA
>VBDA01000174.1:0-200 GCA_005883655.1 Betaproteobacteria bacterium
CACAGCGTGTCATGCGACAGTGGCCGCCACGGTGATGCGTTGAGCACGACACGCGACCCGTTGCGGCGAGCCCGCTCCACCAGCGCCTGATTCGCAGCGGCGCGAAGCTCCTGCTGCAGCGATACCGTCGAACTACGGGTGAGCAGCGCGTCGGGAATGGTGCCCGGATCGGCCCAGGCATTGGCACCCGGCACCGAAAC
>VBDA01000174.1:508-11048 GCA_005883655.1 Betaproteobacteria bacterium
TCTCGCCTGGGCCGGGAAATCTTTCGACGCGGGTGACGAGATCGATGTTGATCGAACCGAATACGAGGACCACGTGCGCCTCAGCGATTCGAACAGGATTTCACTGGACGCTCTCGCGCCGCTCGGCAGGAACACGGGACGACCGTCCGCCTGAGCCGGTACTATCGATCAGCAAACGCACTAACCTCCCTTGACGCCGCCGTGAGTGAGACCGACGACGATTTCCTTTTGGATCACGATGGTCAGCAGCAATACCGGAAGCGTCACCACAATGGCCGCGGCGGCCAAAGGCCCCCACGCCAATTGCTCAAAGGTAAGCACGTTGTAGACCGCCGCAGGAAGGGTCCGGGTCGCGCGGCCGGCAAGCACCGCGCCGAAGACGAAATTGTTCCAGGAAAAAATGAAGGCGAGAATGGTCCCGACGATTATGCCCGGTCTGGCCAGCGGCAACGCGACGTAACGGAACACGGTCCACACGTTTGCGCCGTCGATCTGGGCCGCTTCTTCGAGCTCGCGCGGCAGCGTCTCGAAGTGCCCGGCCATGATGTAGACGACGATCGGCACCGTGATCACCAGGTGCGTGATGACCAGCGCGGTCAGTGTGTTGTTGAGGCCCAAAAGCTGAAACACCGTGAACAACGGAATCAGATACGACAACGCCGGAGTCATGCGAGCGATCAGGATGAGTACCGTCAGCTTGTGCGCATTCGCGCGCGCGATTCCATAGCCTGCGGGAATACCTACAGCCAACGCCACGAGCGTCGCCAGCCCCGACACCACGATGCTGTTCCAGAAATACAGGCCCATCGAGTTTTCCGAGAACACTTGCACGAAGTTGGCCAGGGTCGGCGGAGTCGGCACGAACACCGGAGGATAAGCGAGGTTATCGATCTCGTTCTTGAGCGACAGCGAGAGCATCCACAGAAACACCAGGATCGCGGGAGAGACGATAACGACTACGGAGAGCGCGAATCCCGCTTTGCGCAACTTCCTTCGAAAGCGCGCTCGGGATGCGGTCGGTCAAGGGCGAGTGTCTACGCTCATTTCTCTAGATCCACTTCGTTTTCTCGCGCACGTGCAGGAGCACCAGCGCAAGGGCGAGGATGATGATGAAAAACACGACAACCACCGCGGATGCATTGCCGACGTTGTAGAAAGCGAACGCCTGCAGGTACAAGTAGAGGTTGATGGTCTCCGACGCGGTGCCCGGGCCTCCCTGGCTGATGACGTAGATGGTGTCGAACGCCTTCAACGCGTCGATGGTTCGAATCACGGCCGCCACGATCAGAAACGGCGCAAGCAACGGAAAGGTAATGTAGCGAAAAAGCTGCCACTCGGTAGCGCCGTCGAGCTTCGCGCTCTCGTAAGGTTCGGTCGGAAGCGCCGCCAGTCCGCCGAGCACGATCAGCATCACCAGAGGCGTCCAATGCCACACTTCCACGAGCACCAGGCTCGGGATCACCAGCGTCTGCGAATAAACCCACAGCGACGGCGGCAGGCCGACCAGCGACAGCAGGTAATTGAGAACGCCTTGTTGCGGATGGAACATCATCGTCCACACCAGCGCGACGGCGACCGGCGTGGCCATCATCGGCATCGTAAAGATTCCGCGCAACACTCCGCGAAAAGGGAATTCTCGATGAAAAATCAACGCGGCCGCGGTGCCGAGAATCAACGGCAAGATGACCGCGAGCAGCGTGAAGTAGAACGTGTGCACGATGGATTCGAGGAAGCGCTGATTGGTCGCCAGCTTGATGTAGTTCTCGAGTCCGACGAAATGCGCGACCGATCCGATCCGCCAGTCGAACACGCTCATCCAGACGGTGAAGAGCCACGGGAAAATGATCACCGCGCCAACCACGACCAGCGCCGGCACGGCGAAAAAGTAATACGCCCGCCGGCGGCGAGCCAGAAAACCCGGCCGGTAAGGGATCGGAAGCGCAGGCGAATTCATCGATGCGCGAGCTAGAAATGCGCTTCGTCGCGGGCGCGCCAAGCTGGTGAGGCGACTTTAACGCCCGCGGGAAGGCGGCGTCAGGCTTTTTCGCTCTTGTCGAGCACGGGCTGAAAATCGGCGGTCGCCTTTTTCAATTCCGCCGCCGGATCCGCGCCATTGATCATGTTGGTGAGCGCAACACCGAAAACGTCGCGAAATTCAGTCACCGGCGAAATCACCGGCAAGCCCGGCTGGGCGATGCGCGCCGAAGTCAGCATGCATTCGACCCACTGCTTCGGCGCCTTGAAATCGCTCGATGACTGCGCCGCGGCGTAGGCGGAGTTTCGCACCGGAGCGCCGGCAGCCGCCTGCAGCATCCGCGTCTGGTTCATTTTGTTCGACGCCCATTGCAAATAGAACCACGCCGGACCTTTTTTCTTGCTGTAGGTGGAAATGCCTTCGCCGTCGCCGAACAGTGCCGAAACCTGTCGTTTGGGGCCGGCCGGCATCACGCCGTATCCGACCTTGCCGACGATTCGAGATTTGGTCGGATCCTCGAGCGGCTGCGCAAATCCGATGCCGTCGAGCCACATGGCAGCCTTGCCTTGCAGGAACAAGCTCTGCGACTCGTTCCAGTTGAAGCCGGCGACGCCGGGCGGCCCGTATTTGCCGAGCATCACCTGATACATCTTGCCCGCGTCGATGGCCTCGCTGCTGTCGGTCAAAAGCTTGCCTTTGCCGTCGATGAAGCTACCGCCGTAGCCGAGCAGGAAACTGGTCCAAACCGGGACATTTGCGTTCTTGAGCCCGCGTGCCACAAAGCCCGCGATCCCTTTGCCACTGTCAGTCAGCTTCGCAGCGGCATCCTGCATCTCGGCAAACGTCTTGGGAAAGGCGATGCCCTTAGCGTCGAACAATTCCTTGTTGTAATAAACCACCCAGGGATCGAGGTTGAGCGGCAGACTGTTGACGCGCCCATCGGGCTCGACCGCGTAGTTCAAGCCTCCTTGAGCGAAGTCGGCAAAGTCGAGCGCCGGGTCGGCGAGGGATTTGTCGGCGATCATCGGCCGCAGATCGGTGAGCCAGTTATTCTTGGCGAATTGCCGTTTCTGGACATGGTACGACAACGCGATTACGTCGAAGCTCGGGTTGCCGGAATTGAATTCGATGACCGCCTTTTGCCGCTGCTGTTGCTCGGGAACCATTTCCGATCCCACAACGATGCCGGTCAGGTCCTCGAACTCCTTGTGAAATCTGGTCAACAGATCGCCGCGGGGACTCTTGACCAGAAAGATCTCGATCTTCTCGCCTTTGAAGCGTTTCCAGTCGAATGCGCCCGATCCTTGAGCTTGGATGAGCGCAGCGCCGGACAGGGCGCCTAAGGCAACAGCGCCTGCGCCGGCACCCAGCAGCCGGCGGCGCAGGGCGTCGGGTCGATCGTCATGGATCGGTTGGCTCATGGTCTCCTCCTTGGTGGGTAGTGACGACGTCGCGTGTCGATTTTGCGAAGCTCGCGATGAGTGCAAATCATAGCTCACTGCGGCCCTTCACTGTGGCCGCTCGCTGGCGAGGTCGAACCTTTGCGGCCTTGCGTACCTAGCGCGCGCACCGCATTCAGTAAGGACCGGCGGCATCGCGATCCGCGGCCACTTCGCTCCGCACTACATCCGCGAGCCATGCGCGCCGCGCCGCGCCGTCCAGCGCGACCAACGGTGGTCTCAGCGCGGCCCAGCCAGCGTCGCCGGTCAGCTCCGCCTGCAGCGCCTTGAAAGCCGCGAACAAGGGATAACGCTCCAGCGCTGCGATAAAGCTCTCGACGCGTTTGAGATCGTCGTCGTGGCTCGACGCAAGCGCATTGTCGTGAAGCCGTCGCATCAATCGCGGGAACAGATTGGCGATTCCACAAATTGTGCCCGCGCCACCGGCGGCGAGCGCGGCAGGCAGGTGCGGCTCGAAGCCGACGAGAATCGCCAGTTCCGGGAAGCGCGAGAGCAGCCTTCTCGTGTGATCGAGGTTGCACTCGCTGTCCTTCACGCCTGCCAGCACCTCAGAGTATCCGACAACAAGACGCTCGATGACCGTCGGCGAAATTGCCACGCCGCTGACTTGGGGGATGTGATACAGATAAAGCCGCAACCGCGGGTCTCCGACGCCATCGATGACCTGCGCATAGCTCGCGAATACGCCCTCATCGCTCACAGCCTTGAAAAAAAATGGCGGCAGGACCAGTGCGCCCACACAATTCGACTGCACGGCATGGCGGGTCAGTTCGATCGTCTCCGGCAGTGAGGCGCATCCGGTCGCGGCGACGATCTGACTGGGTGCGATCCCCGCGGCGAGCAGGGCATCAAGGCCCGCGCGGCGCTCGTTCAGAGACAGCGATTGGCCCTCACCGGTCGTACCGAACAAGGCGATTCCATCGACGCCGGCGGCAAGAATGCGGCGCACGTGGTTCGCCAGTCGTGCGTGGTCCGGCAAGCCAGCGGCGTCGAACGGCGTGAGGACCGCGCACCAGACGCCCTGCACCGGACGGAGGGAATTCGCCAACGCCGCATCCATGGATTTCGGGACCGCTGACATGGTAGCAGACGCTCGCGGCACTCTCGCAAGACTGGTCACCCTGTCGTCTCGCGGCGCGTCGCGTTTACGATGCGAACTCGCGTCAGTAGATGTGCCGCTGCAGCCCGGCGCGGTGCAGAATCGTGGTTGCGATTTCTTCGATCGACCGGCTGGTGGTATTGACGGTCGGCACCCGCTCACGCTGCATCAGCGATGCGGCTTCGCGAACCTCGAACTCGCAGTTGGCAAGCGAGGCGTACTTGCTTGCCGGGCGGCGGGCCTCCCGGAGCTGCTGCAAGCGTTCGGGGTCGATCGTCAGGCCGAAGAGCTTGTCGCGAAACGGCACGATGGAGCGCGGCAACTGCCGGTCGACAAAGTCGTCAGGCGTCAGCGGAAAGTTGGCTGCGAGGATGCCAAATTGCAAGGCGAGGTAAAGCGCGGTCGGAGTCTTGCCACAGCGGGAGACGCCGATCAGTATGATCTGCGCCTTGACCAGATCGCGTGTCGTGGCACCGTCGTCGTGCGTTTGCGTGAAGTTGATCGCCTCCATGCGCGCGAAATATTCGTGGCTGTTGGCGATTCCATGCGATCGGCCGGCGGCGTGCGAAGACTTGGCGGCAAGCTCCGCTTCGAGTGGTGCGATGAATACCTGAAACAAATCGAGCACCATCGCGTTGGCGTGCCCCAACTGTGCGCTCATGACCTCGTCGACGATGGAGCTGAAGACAAGCGGACGTCTGCCCTCGGCTGCCGCGGTCTCGTCGATCCGGCGCAACACGTCGTCGATCTTATCCGGTGTGTCGACGAATGGAATCGTGCGTCGCTGAAAATTGAGGCCTTCGAATTGCGACAACAGACTGTTGCCGAGCATCTCGGCAGTGATCCCGGTGCGGTCCGAGACAAAGAATACCGTTCGCTGCGCGGGCAGGCTCACCAATCCTTCCATACCGGTGTGACACCCGCGGGCAGGGGCGGCATGTCGCCCAGATCGGCCCAGCTCTCGCCGGGCCCGTGAAAATCGGACCCGGACGAGGCCAGCATGCCGAAGACACGCGCGTAACGCGCGAATTCCGTGTATTGGGCGGGCGTGTGACTGCCCGAGACCACCTCGATGGCATCGCCTCCCGTGTCCCGGAACTCCGAGAGCAGCTCGCGCATCTTTCCGTGCACTTCGTATCGTCCAGGGTGCGCGAGGACCGCCTGGCCGCCAGCGGCATGTATCCATCCGATCGCGTGCGCGAGCGTTGCCCATTGATGCGCCACGTAGCCGGGTTTGCCACGAACCAGATAGCGCCGAAAAACATCCCGGGTGTCGCGCGCGTGTCCGGCCTCGACCAGGAACCGGGCAAAATGGGTACGGCTGACGAGCCGGGCGCTAGCACAGAACTTCATCGCGCCGGGGTATGCGCCGGCGATGCCCGCCGCGGCAAGCTCTTCACCCATGCGTTGCGCACGATGAACGCGGCCGGACCGTATGGTCTCGAGACCCTCGCATAACACGGCGCAAGCGGGGTCGATGCCAAGCGCTATGACGTGCAGGGTGATGTCACGCCAGCTAACCGATAGCTCAGCGCCGTCGATGAGGCGAACACCTGCCGCCTGCGCGGCGCCGCGCGCTTCGGCCAGTCCGCTGGTCTCGTCGTGATCGGTCAATGCGAGCACGTCCACGCCGCGCGCGGCCGCACGCCGAACGACTTCCGCAGGCTTGAGCACGCCGTCGGAACAGGTCGAGTGGCAGTGAAGGTCGTAGCGCAGCGTCACGGAATGCCTGATGCGTGGAGCGTGTGGAAGGTGACGAGCTCGATTCCGGACCCCCATCCCGTTGCTTGGTACTACTTGGCGTTTGAGGGTGCGGACCGATCGGGGGACGCTGCGGCAGGCGCAGCGCTCGCGCCTCGGCGTGTCTTTGCGCTCGCCCGGCCTGTGGGAGGGTTTTCAGCCGGAAAACCGCCGACGGTTTCGTCGAGCGAAAGCGTCTTGGAACCCGCCGCTCCGAAGACGAAGGTGACGGGTGCGCAGCGATCCGAATCCATCACCAACAGGTATTCGCCGCGCTGACGCAACGCAGCCCGTGCCGCCGCGCCTTGATCGCTGAGATCGATAGGCGAGACCGTATTGCGATACACGACGTTGTCGTAGCGGTCGAACAGCACGTAGCAGGTGGCCGCCTCGGCCGCGCCCGCTGATACGGCCAACGTTGCAGCAATCATCAATAAAACCGGTGGTCGGCGCACGGCAATCATCCTGATCAAAGTAAAGATCGTATGCTGCTCCAGCCGCGGGTGCAAGGCGAAAGCGGTCTGTTGGCAGGATGACGGCGCAAGAGCCGCGTGCCAAGCGGCGCTTGAGCGAATATGCACAGGGGCCGCTTGCCAATCTTGCTAAGTTTCGTCGGCGGCATCAAACTATCGGGTTTCCTCCGCGCCCTCCGTCGTCCGGCGGGCGACCCGCTTACCGAACGGAAATTCCTTGCTCACGGCGTCCAACATCACCATGCAGTTCGGCGCGAAGCCGCTGTTCGAAAACGTTTCCATCAAGTTCGGCGAGGGCAACCGTTATGGCCTGATCGGCGCCAACGGCTGCGGCAAGTCGACGTTCATGAAGATTCTCGGTGGGGACCTCGAACCCAGCGCCGGCAATGTATCGATCGATCCCGGCGAGCGGCTCGGCAAGCTGAAGCAGGATCAGTTCGCCTACGAAGATCTGCGCGTACTCGACGTAGTGATGATGGGTCACGAGCGACTCTGGAACGTTCTGAAGGAGCGCGACGCGATCTATGCCAACCCCGACGCAAGCGACGCCGATTATCTTCACGCGGCGGAGCTGGAGGCGAAGGTTGCCGAGCTCGACGGATATACGGCCGAGGCGCGCGCGAGCGAGCTGCTGCTCGGCGTCGAGATCGAGCAGCGTCTGCATGATGGCCCGATGGCCAATGTCGCGCCCGGCTACAAGCTGCGGGTGCTTCTGGCGCAGGCGCTCTTTGCCGACCCGGATATCCTGCTGCTGGATGAGCCCACCAACCATCTGGACATCAATACCATTCGCTGGCTCGAAGGCGTGCTCAACGCACGATCGTCGACTATCGTGGTGATCTCGCACGATCGGCACTTCCTGAACAGCGTGTGTACTCACATGGCCGACCTCGATTACCGGACCCTCAGCGTGTATCCCGGCAGCTACGACGATTACATGATCGCGTCGACCCAGGCGCGAGAGCGTTTACTGTCGCAGAACAGCAAGGCCAAGGACCGCATTGCCGAACTCGAGGAATTCGTGCGTCGCTTTCGCGCCAACAAATCCAAGGCGCGACAGGCGACCTCGCGCGCCAAGGCGATCGAGAAGATCAAGATCGAGGACGTCAGGCCGTCGAGCCGGCAGAACCCGTATATCCGCTTCGAGATCGATCCGAAGGCCAAGCTGCACCGGACCGCGGTCGAGATCGCCAAGCTCGGCAAGGGCTTCAATCAGCCACTGTTCTCGGATCTATCCTTGCTGCTCGAGGCGGGAAAGCGCTTGGCGATCATCGGCGCCAACGGGTCCGGCAAGACGACGCTGCTCCGAACGCTTCTCGGCGAGCTCGCGCCGGACCGGGGAACGGTCAAGTGGGCGGAAAAGGCGACCGTCGGCTATTACCCCCAGGACCAATCGTCCATATTCGAGAGCGACGTTGAGGTATTCGACTGGATGAAGCAGTGGGCCCTCGAAGGCGATGACGACCAGGCGGTGAGGAGCGTATTAGGCAAGCTTCTTTTCTCCGGCGATGACGTCGCCAAGCCACTGCGCGTGCTTTCCGGCGGTGAACAGCTGATGCTGACGCGCTCCAACGTGCTGCTGATGGACGAGCCGACCAACCATATGGACATGGAGTCGATCGAATCCTTGAACCTGGCGCTGGAGCGCTACGCCGGCACGCTCATATTCGTCAGCCACGACCGCCAGTTCGTATCGTCGCTGGCGACGCACGTGATCGAGCTAGGAAAGGGCCAATTCACCGAATATGACGGCTCTTACGACGACTACCTCCTTTCCAAGGGGGCAGGATAGCCCCCGAAACTGCGGGAAATCGGCATGGGCGGCGCTCTGGAACCGCCCAACGCACTTGCGTCGGCAGCCGCTTTGGTCAACAATTATGCCAATGGTATTGCAAATGGCGGCCTTTTAGACCCGAATTGCATTACCATCACTTATATATCTCAACGGACGATTCGTGAAACTCTTCGACCGAGTGCTGAATCCGCGTGAAATCCGGCGCCGCCTGGGATTGAATCAGGAACAGTTCTGGACCCAGATCGGCGTCACGCAAAGCGGAGGCTCGCGCTACGAAAGCGGACGCGAGATGCCCAAGCCAGTTCGCGAGCTGCTGCGACTTGTCCATGTCGAGCAAATCGATTTGTCGCAAGTGAAGCGGGTCGATTTCGAAATCATCAGTTACCTGAAGGAATCGCACCCCGACCTGTATCGGAGCCTGCGTCGCGCCGTTCGCAGCAAGCATAAGCGGCCCGACGGTGAGCCTGCGGTTCTCTCCAACGAAAGCGTCATGCGCGTCCACTCGGAAGCGTCGACCGAGGACGTTACTGGCCCGAGCTAGCAGTCGTTCTTCCGCGGCAACGCCGAGCTCGCCTGCGAGCGCCCACCGGTGCGATCGCCGTTGCGTCACCACCCGTTGATATAATTTTTCGTTTGTTCAAAGCGCCACGCTAGAATTTGGCCTTGGCGCAAGCGCGCGATCCGGCTGGCGCCCGCCGCTGATCAAGGAGACAGGCCGGATGGCCGAGCAACAACGTGTGGTGGCTCTCGATCGGCTCGGCATGTCCGATCTGGCGAAGGTGGGCGGCAAGAACGCGTCGCTCGGAGAAATGATTCGGCATCTCTCCTCCGAGGGCGTCCGCGTCCCCGGCGGCTTCGCGACCACCGCATTTGCCTTCCACGAGTTCATCGACGCGTCGGCGCTGCGAACGCGTATCGACGCTGCGCTCGCGAAGCTAGATGTCGATGATGTAAAGGCGCTCGCGCGCGCGGGCGCCGAAATCCGCAGTTGGATCGTTCAGGCCCCGCTTCCGGCGGCCTTGGAGCGCGATGTTGAAGCCGCCTACGGCCAACTCCTTGGGCAGTCCTCGAATGCACCGGTTGCAGTTCGCTCATCGGCCACTGCCGAAGATCTGCCCGATGCATCGTTTGCCGGGCAACAAGAAACATTCTTGAATGTCATCGGCTTAGAGAACGTTCTTCATGCAGTAAAAGAGGTATTTGCCTCTCTTTATAACGACCGGGCAATCGCCTATCGCGTCCACAAGGGATTTGCCCACGCCGACGTAGCGCTCTCCGTCGGCATCCAGCGCATGGTGCGCAGCGACCTCGGCGCCGCCGGCGTCATGTTCACCATCGACACCGAATCAGGATTCGACCAAGTGGTATTCATCACCTCCGCTTATGGCTTGGGTGAGACCGTCGTTCAGGGTGCCGTGAATCCCGACGAGTTTTATTTGTACAAACCGAACATCGCGGCCGGCAGGCCCGCGATCCTGCGCAAGGAGCGCGGTTCCAAGGCGCACAAAATGGTCTTCAGCGATGCTGCGGCAGGGCGTCCCGTCACCACCATCGATGTGCCGCTCGAGGACCAACGTCGCTTTTCGATCACCGACGCGGAAGCCGCGGAGCTGGCGCGCTATGCGCTGATCATCGAGCGACATTATGGCCGTGCGATGGATATCGAATGGGGGCGCGACGGCGTCGACGGCAAGCTCTACATTCTGCAGGCGCGGCCGGAGACAGTGAAATCGCAGGCCGGACAGGACGCGCAGCGGTTGCGCCGCTACCGGCTCGACGCCCCAACGCGGCTGCTGGCAAGCGGCCGCGCCATCGGCCAGAAGATCGCAGAAGGAACCGTGCGCTTGATCACCTCCGCCGCCGAAATGTACCGGGTCAACGCCGGCGACGTTCTGGTCACCGCCATGACCGACCCCGATTGGGAGCCGGTGATGAAGCGGGCGGCGGCGATCGTAACCAATCGCGGTGGCCGTACCTGCCACGCCGCAATTATTGCCC
>VBDA01000175.1 GCA_005883655.1 Betaproteobacteria bacterium
TTGGCGCGCTTTACCGTGTATCTCCTCGTCGGTGCGGCGATTGCCGCGGCGATCAGGACCGTCGAGATCATTCCCGAATTCCTGACCGACGCGCCGGAGCAGGTGGCCGACCTTCTCACCCGCATGTGGCCGGTCGACATCGCGTATTACCTCACGGACGTTCACGCCGCACTGACCGAGACCCTCCACATCGCATCGCTGGGAACGCTGCTAGCCCTCCTGATGTCGATCCCCGTCGGCCTGTTTGCCAAGCTGATCCTGGTGTCGTCGCGGTCGGTCAATTCACTCGTCTGGGCGCTGCTCTTCGTCGGCATTTTCGGGCCGGGCGCGCTGGCGGGAACGCTGGCTATTGCGTTTCGCTCGATCGGCTTCGTCGGCAAGTTGTTCGGCGAAGCGATCGAGGAAACCGCCCGCGGTCCGATCGAAGCGCTCGATGCGGCGGGCGCGCCGTGGCTGTCTCGACTGGCTTTCGGCCATTGGCCGCAGGTCAAGCCCGCCTTCTGGTCGATCGCGCTCTTTCGCTGGGACATCAATGTCCGCGAGTCGGCGGTCCTCGGGCTTGTCGGCGCCGGTGGCATCGGCATGATCCTCGACTCGGCCTTGAATCTTTTTCAATGGACCCGTGTGGCAACGATCCTTCTAGCGATTTTCGTGGTGGTGATCCTGGCCGAAATCGTGGTGACCTTCGTGCGCCGTCGAATCCTCTAGAATCCGCCTATGACGGTTATCGCGGTCTTCAATCAAAAAGGCGGTGTCGGGAAAACGACGACCTCACTGAACCTTCTGGCGGGTATCGCGCTGCGCAAACAACGGCCGCTGGGCATCGATCTGGACCCGCAAGCGCATCTATCGGGTATCTTCGGCATCCGTCCGCGATTGGCCGATGAGTCGGTCTATTCGTTCTTCATGCGTCAGCGCCCGCTGGACGAGGTGTCGCAGATCACGGGCAGCGGCGTTATCCTCTGCCCCGGGCACCTGGAGCTGACCAAGCTGGACACCTTGCTCGGCAGAGGCGTGAATGTCATCACCCGCCTGCGCGCGGCGCTAAAGACGCGCGATGTCGCTCCGGGCTCGGTGGTGATCGATTGCTGTCCGCTGCTCGGCATCCTCTCGCTCAACGCCATCTTTGCCTGCGACCTGATCCTCATTCCGGTCTCGGCCGACTACCTCGCTTTGCAGGGTGCGCAGCAGGTCGAACGAAGCCTCAACGCGCTGGAGCCGGTGTTCAAGCGGCGCCTGCCGCGACGGTACCTGCTCACCCGCTTCGACGCGCGCCGCAACATGAGCTCGGAAGTGTCGGATCTGATGGCGATGGCATTTCGCGCCGACGAAATCTGCGCGACACGAATCGCCGAGAATGTGAGCCTTGCGGAGAGTCCCGCGCGCCAGCTCGATGTGTTTCGACATGCGCCGCAGAGCCGTGGCGCGCGCGATTACCAGGCGTTGGTGGAAGAGCTAGCGGGTGCGGGATTTGTTGCGTAACGTCGACCGTGTGACCCCGGTGACGGTGGCAGGATCGTTACTGATCATGCCGATAACGGCTTCCAGGTCGAGCGGGTCGCTGCGGCGAACGGCCTCCGAGTTGCAGGCGATGACCTCGCAATGATGGTACATCTGACGCAGTCGACGCTCCGCATCCTGCCGATTGGCGGCCATGATGCAGATGTTGTCGACGCGCTGGCCGCTGCGCGTTTTGATGTTGAAGCCGAAGCGGGTCATCACCATTCCCTTCCGGTCTTGCGCATTCGCCCGTCCCGGCTTTTGCCGCCCTTTAGTCACTGCATCAGGGGCTTATCGGCTCGGGTTGCGATGTTAGTGTAAGTGTCGAATGCAATTATCGTTCCGCAGGCGTCCTTGGGTCTGATAAGCCGCTCTGAGGGCGAGCCCCTCGGGCGGGTGCCGCGAGCCGGGGAGGAGTGGCTTCGCCTCGCGCTCTCGAAGATGGGGCTAGTAGGCGCTCACTGTCGAGTTTTGGTCGCAGCGCTCCAAGGGGGCGTTTCGTCCGACATCTATCGCGTCGACCTGCCCTCCGGCGTCACGCTTTGCGTCAAACGGGCGCTGCCCAAGCTCAAGGTCACGGCGGACTGGCTGGCGCCTATCAGCCGCAATCGATGGGAAGCCGAATGGATGCGGGTGGCCGGTGCGATCACGCCGTCAGCGGCTCCGCGCATCTTGGGCGAAGACCGCGACGCGGGTTGTTTCGCCATGGAATATTTTCCGCCCGACCGCTATCCAACATGGAAGGTGCTGCTCGCGGCCGGAACCATAACCACGGCGGAGGCGGCCCGGGTCGGCGACACGCTGGGCCGCATTCACGCGGCGACCGCCGATCGCAACGATGTCGCCGCGCGCTTCGCGACCGACGACATCTTTTACGACATCCGGCTCGAGCCCTATCTGGTCGCGACAGGACGGGCACGCCCGCGTTGGGCGGCCCGGCTCTGGGAACTGGTCGAGACCACGCGACAAACCAAACGCACTCTGGTTCATGGCGACTTCAGCCCGAAGAATATCTTGTGCGGACCCGCCGGCCCGGTGATCGTCGATGCCGAGTGTGCGTGGTTCGGCGACCCTGCATTCGATCTCGCGTTCGTGTTGAATCATCTGCTCCTCAAAGGCGCGTGGCACCCACAGTGGAAGACGAGATATGTCGAGGCGTTCCATGCGCTTTGCGGCGCCTACCTTTCACATGCAACATGGGAACCCATCGATCGGCTGCAGGCGCGAGTGGCGGCATTGCTGCCAGCGCTGATGCTGGCGCGCATCGACGGCAAGTCACCCGTGGAATACATCACCGAGTCCGCGATCAAGGAGCATGTACGCGCATTCGCGAGCGCCCTCCTGGTCTTTCCTGTGGCGAGACTCGAAAGCGTCGGCGAACGGTGGGCGAAATCGCGCTGGGCGGAAGAGAATCGAGCCTGATATGGGCAGCGAGATTGTCTCGATCCACGGCCGCCGGGTATGGGATTCCCGCGGCCACCCGACCGTCGAGGCGGAAGTGCGCCTCGCGACCGGTGCCATCGGACGCGCAATAGCGCCGGCAGGCGCTTCACGCGGCTCGCGCGAGGCCGCCGACCTTCGCGACGGCGGGGCGCATCTTGGCGGCAACGACGTCACCCGCGCCGTCGGCAACGTCAACGGGGAAATCTCCGAAGCGCTCACCGGTTTCGATGCGCACGATCAGGGTGCCGTCGATGCCACCCTGGTCGCGCTCGACGGCACCCCCGATAAGGCGCGACTCGGCGGCAATGCCATGGTTGCGGTATCGCTTGCCGTCGCGCAGGCTGCAGCCGCATCCGAAGGCCTTGCATTGTGGCGGTATCTGGCAGGCGGGGGACCGGTATCACTGCCGCTGCCCGAGATCCAGATCTTCGGCGGCGGCGCTCACGCCGGCGGGCGCGCCGATCTCCAGGACCTGATGGTGGTTCCGATGTCGGCAGCGTCCTTTAGCGAAGCGCTTTGCGTCAGCGCCGAGATATATCGCGCGGCCGGCGCCTTGATGCACGAGGCAGGCACTCGCTTCGGCGTTGCCGACGAGGGCGGCTATTGGCCGGCGTTTGACAGCAACGAAGAGGCACTTACCATGCTCGTGCGCGCGATCGAGCGCGCAGGCCATTCGCCCGGAGACGAGGTGGCCATTTCGCTGGATGTTGCCGCGTCGGAGCTCGTTCGCGACGGCCGCTATCACTTTGAACTCGACGGCCGCGATTTCGACAGCGACGGCCTGGCGGAAGTCCTGCTCGGCTGGCTCGATCGTTATCCGGTGGTGTCGATCGAGGATCCTTTCGCCGAAGATGACCGCGAGGCATGGATACGATTTGCCAGCGCCGTCGGACGGCGCGTGCAAATCATCGGTGACGACTATCTGACCACGAATGCGGCGCGTGTCGACGCCGCGGCTGCCGATCTGGCGTGCAATGCCGTATTGCTCAAGCCGAATCAGGCAGGCACCTTGAGCGAGACGCTGGCCGCGCTGCAGGCCGCCGTCCGCGCTGGCTTTGGCACCATCGTTTCAGCGAGATCCGGCGAGACCGAAGACGTCGCCATCGTCCACCTTGCCGTGGGATGGAACGCCGGTCAGCTCAAGGTCGGTTCCGTTGCGCGCGGAGAACGCACGGCGAAATGGAACGAGGGCCTGCGGATCGAGGAAGCGTCGGGCGCGCGTTACATCGGCGCCGCGGCGCTGCAGCGCGCGTTGTCCTGCGGGTCCCGTTGAATCGTTGGCCGGACCGGCGCACAATCGCGCCAGTCCACATTTCCAGCATTTTCCGGGGAGGCTTTCCATGTTTTGCGCACAATGCGGCCAACGTATCGCCGACGGCGCCAAATTCTGTTCCCACTGCGGGGCATCGGCTCCGACGCCGGTCGCGGCAAGCCCAACGCCGGTCGCACCGGCCCTGCCCGTTTCGGCGTCGCCACTGCCGCCGGTCGAGCCCGCCCCGCCCGTTTCGCCTCCACCCCGCCCGGCGGTCGAGCCCGCGCCGCCGATTGTGCCTCCGCCGCGCCCGGCCATCGAGCCCGCGGCGCCGATCATAACCAGCACGCCGCGGCCCGCGTTTGACCACGCAGCGTCCGACGCAGGCGCGCCCCGGTCAGCGGCCGAGCCTGCCGCATCGATGGGAGGCGCGCCGCCGCCCAGAATGGGTGGGCCCGCCGATCCTTTGCCGCGTTTTGACGCGGCCATGGCCCATGGATTGCTGGCACGGATCAAGGGAATACTGCTGTCACCCTCTACCGAATGGCCGTTGATCGCAGCGGAGCCGACAACCGCCGGCTCGATCTACTTGGGGTACGTGCTGCCGCTGGTGGCGATCGGCATCGTGGCGACACTGCTTGGCACCACCCTGATCGGCGTCAGCGTTCCCTTCATCGGCACGGTCAGGACCGGCATTATCGCCGCGGTGCTCACCGCTGTGCTCCAATTTGTCTTCGCCTTTGTCATCGTGTGGCTGATCTCGTGGCTGGTCGACGTTCTGGCGCCGACGTTTGGCGGTCAGCGCGATTCGTTGCGAGCGTTGAAGGTCACCGCCTACAGCTACACCCCGGCGTGGGTCGCGGGTATCTTCCACCTCATTCCGATGCTGGGAATTCTCGCGTTCGTGGCCGGCCTGTATGGCTTGTATCTGCTCTATCTTGGGCTGCCGGTTCTGATGCGCTGTCCGCAGGACAAGTCCATCGGCTACACCATCGTAACCGTGCTCTGCGCCATCGTCATGGCGGTCGTGATTGGCGTGCTGAGTGCCTGCGCGATCGGTGGCCTTGGTTTTCTCGGCCTTGGCGCAATGGGCAAGTTGAGCTCCCACAGCGATGGCGCCGCCGACACCGCCGTTGCCGCCGGCGTGCTATCGAGCATGTTTGGCGGAAAATCAGACGCCGATCGCGCGCGTGTCAGCGATGCGATCGGCAAGCTCGGGCGCCTGGGCGAGGAAGCGGAACGCGCGGAAAAAGCGGCGCGGGCTTCCGGCGCGAGAGACCCGGGCGCGGCAGCCGGAACCGCGGTCGACATGAATACCGCGCTCAATGCCGTCGGACAGATCATGACCGGC
>VBDA01000299.1 GCA_005883655.1 Betaproteobacteria bacterium
TCAGAAAAGAGGATCTGCCCAAGAGCTACCGTGACCTCCTGGCCCCCCGCTTCAAGGGCAAGCTAGGCATCGAAGTGGAGGACGCGGAATGGTTTGCAACGGTCGCGCTTTCGATGGGCGAGGAACAGGGACTCCGATTCTTTCAGGAGCTGGTGGCGAAAAACGGCATTTCGGTACGCAAAGGCCACACCTTGCTGACCAATCTTGTGGTGTCAGGAGAAGTTCCATTCGCCCTGACCGTTTACAACTACATGGCAGAGCAGGCCAAGCGAAAGGGTGCGCCGATCGACTGGATCGCGCTCGATCCGGCCGTCGGCCGCTCCAACGGGATGGGTATCGCGCGTCATGCCCGGCATCCGAACGCAGCGCTGCTGTTCTACGATTTCTTTATCAGTGAAGCGCAGCCTCTCCTGGTCGGTCTGGACTATGTACCGACAAACAAGACGGCCGTCTCGCCGCTCAAGGATCTGCCGGTGAAATTGGTCGATGCGGCGCAGGTGCTCGAGCAGGGCAAGAAATGGGAAAAGGCGTTCCAGGACATCGTCGTCAAGCGATCGGGCGGCTGAACAGATGGCCACCGTCGCTACCGCACCCCACGCTGCTCCGCACAAGTCCTTTCGCGACGTATGGCTGATCACGATCGGCCATAGCCTGACCCACTGGTATCCGGCGACCTTCTACCTGCTGCTGCCTATCATCGGCCGCGAGCTCGATCTCAGCTATAGCCAGATCGGGCTCATCATGACCTGCCAGTACATCGCCGGCGCGATCTCCAACGTGCCCGGTGGCGCGCTCGTCGATACCGTGGGCAAGAAGGGGCTGCTGATGGCGGTTTCCCTGTTCTGGATCGGTGTGCCGTACCTGCTGATGGGATTTACCCACAGCTACTGGCTGCTTCTGCTCTGCGTCGCGCTGGTCGGCATCGGCAATAATCTGTGGCACCCATCGGCGATTCCCACCTTGGCCCAGCGCTTCCCCGAGCGCAAAGGGCTGGTGCTGTCGCTGCATGGCATGGGCGGCAACGTCGGCGATGCGCTTGCTCCGCTTGCGGTCGGAGCGCTGTTGACCGTATTTGGCTGGCGGACGATCGTAGTCCTGAACGTTATCCCTGGCATCGCGATGGCGATCCTCCTCCTGGCCTTTCTCGGCACGCTGAGACTGACGTCGCGAAAAAGCAAATCTCAAGCCGCGCTCGGCGAAGGGCACGAAGGGCAAACAGTGGCCGAGTACTTGACGGGATTGCGCGCATTGTTTCGAACCCGCGGGCTTATTCTGCTCTCGACGAGTTCCGCGTTCCGCTCGATGACGCAAAATGCGCTGCTTACCTTTCTGCCGGTCTACCTCGCGTATGAGATGGGTTACCCGCCGCTGTGGGTCGGCGTCTGCATATTCGTGCTCCAAGCAGCAGGTTTCGTGGCGTCGCCCATTGCAGGGCATCTTTCCGACCGCATGGGGCGGCGCACCATCATGATGACCAGCATGGCGATGACCGCTGTCGTTTTGCTGTTTATGGCGCTGGCCGGTCACCCATTCTGGTTCGTTGCGCTTATCGCCATCCTGGGATTCTTTCTCTACGCCATTCGGCCGGTATTGCAAGCTTGGCTATTGGAGACGGCGCCGAAAAAAATGGGCGGGACTTCGATAGGCGTGCTGTTTGCGACCCAAGCGCTGGGTTCCGCGATCGGACCGCTGATCGCAGGTTTCCTGGCAGACCGGTACGGGCTGTTCTCGACTTTCTATTTCCTCGCCATCACCATCGTCATTGCCAACCTCTTCATATTCTTCATGCCGCCGCCGGTCCGTGCCGGCGCGTAAACCGCCCGCACTGATGGCGTGGTGTGAACGTCGAGGTTCATTCCACGAGCCGCGGCTTCCTCGCTGGCGTTGCGGCGGATCCATTGGCAAGCAGCGATGAGGAAGTCGGGAAACGCCGTCTGGCGGTGGCTTTTGAGCACGTCGAACCGTACTTTTGTGCTTTATCCGCTTGCGATCATTGCGTTCGAAATGATCCTGCACAACGCCAGACTGGAAGTGCAGCCGTGGGGCGTTTCGCTACTGGTTTGGGGATACCTGCAGTACAAGCTGGTCGGTCGCTATCGATTGCAACGCGGGGGCGGTGGGCCGGGTCTTTCGGTTCCACCGCAGCGCCTGTGCACCGATGGGCCGTACCGCTGGGTGCGTAACCCGATGTATCTCGGGCACCTCATCTTTCTCGCCGGGCTCGCTCTGACATTCAGCTCATGGGCGGCTGCAGTGCTATTGGCGATTCACATTCCATGGTTCGATCGCCGGGCGCGCGAAGACGAAAGCCGGCTAGCCGGGATCTTCGGCCGCGATTACGACGCTTATGCGGCACGAGTGAAGCGCTGGATTCCGGGAATCTATTGAACGGCGAGCAGCGAATTTCCCCGGGTGGCTAGGCGACGATTCGCGGCGTCGGGTCGATGCAGACCTGATCTTCGATGATTTTCACCGCGTAGGTCGGCAGGGGAATCGTGCACGGTGGCCCCGCGACAGCGCCGGTCGGGATGTGAAATCGCCCGTTATGGAAATCGCACTCGATTTCGTCGCCATCGACGAAACCTTCCGACAATGAACCAGGACCGTGCGTGCAGTGGTCGTCGGTGACAAAGAAGCGGCCGCCGAGATTGAACACCGCGACGACCAAGCCGTTGGTTTCCGCCTTGATGACGCCGCCGACTGGCACTTCGTCAGTGCGGCAAATGGTGAGAAGCGTTTCGTTCATTTCGGAAAGCAGGCGCACCCGGAAACCGGGAGATGAAACGCGCAAGCGTGAACGTGGCGGGTCTTCGCTGCGTGGCGGAACGTTGACACCCGCGAGAATATAGTGATACTTTGATTTTGTACATAGCGGAACTATGTCCCACATACAGGAACGGCGCGCACTTCTCTGCCGACCAAGGTCGAGATCCCTCGCGCGATCGCTTCAAGGTCGCAGGAGTTCCTGACATGCTAAGAGCCGAACAAAACGAGCTGCTGACGCGTACCGGTCCCGGTAGCGTCATGGGTGATTTGATTCGGCGCTATTGGATTCCGGCGCTTCTAACCGAGGAATTGCCGGAGCCTGATTGCCCACCGGTGCGAGTAAAGCTCTTGTCGGAGCGGCTGATCGCTTTTCGCGATAGCGGCGGCAAGCTCGGGCTGATCGATGAATTCTGCGCTCACCGCGGTGTCTCATTGTGGTTTGGCCGAAACGAGGAGTGCGGTTTGCGCTGCGCTTACCACGGCTGGAAATACGACGTGAGCGGGCAGTGCGTGGACATTCCGTCGGAGCCTGAAGAAAGCGGGTTTCGCCAGAAAATAAGGCTCCGGTCCTATCCCCTGGCAGAGCGCGGCGGCGTGCTGTGGGCATATATGGGGCCGCCGGAATCAAAACCCCCATTGCCGGAATACGAGTTTGCGACGGTGCCGCAGGAACAGACTTTTATTTCCAAGCGATTTCAGGAATGCAATTACCTCCAGGCGATGGAAGGCGGGATCGACTCGAGCCACGTCTCCTTTTTGCATCGCGGCGCACTCAATAAAGATCCGCTGTTCAAGGGCGCCAAAGGCAATCAGTACAATCTCGACGATTTCCAACCGAAGTTCGAGGTGGTGGAGTCAGCTGGCGGCTTACTGATCGGTGCGCGACGAAAAGCAGAGGACGGCAATTTCTACTGGCGGATCACTCAGTGGTTGATGCCGTTTTTTACGGCCATTCCGCCACGGGGAGACCATCCCATGCACGGCCACTTCTGGGTACCCATAGACGATGAAACCTGCTGGGCCTGGAGCTACGACTACCACCCGGTGCGCGCATTGTCGGCGAGCGAATTGCAGGCGATGAAAGATGGCCATGGCGTCCATGTGAAATACATTCCCGGGACCTACAGGCCGCTGCAAAACAAGGACAACGATTACCTGATCGATCGCCAGGCGCAAAAAGAAGGGCGAAGTTTTAGCGGGGTCGACGGCTTCTCGATGCAGGATGCATCGGTGCAGGAAAGCATGGGACCGATTCAGGACCGCACGCGCGAGAATTTGGTTACCACCGACAACGGCATCATCATGGCCCGCCATCTGCTGATGCGCGCGGCCAAGGCGCTGCAAAAAGGCATCGAGCCGCCGGGGCGCGATCCGGTCACGCAGCGTGTGCGTTCCGCATCGCTCGTGTTACCGCCGGATGTGTCCTTCTCCGAAGCCGCCAAGGATGCGCTGCGCGCTCAACCGGGCGTTGCACAAGCGTCGGTCTAGCGCTGGAGTTCGCGACAGTCGGACCCTGCAACCGGGACTCGCTGCGTGTCGGAAGATCCGCGTTTGGCGCGGCGATTCATGCTTGGCGGTCGCGCGCGAGCAGCTTGAGACCGATCCAGAGCCACTGTGCCTGACGCAGGCGCGAAACGGGCCAATTCGCTGAAGGAATACGATGGAAAAAGTGCTAGCCGCCGTAAAGGTGGGCCCAAGCAAAACCGAGATCCGCGAATTTCCCATGCCGGAGATCCCGGACGACGGCGCCCTGATGAAGATCGAGGTGGCCGGCATCTGCGGAACCGACGTCAAGATGTACAAGCTGCCGCTGACGGGCGGCCCTGTGATCATGGGCCATGAGAACGTGGGCTACATCGCTAAGGCGGGGCGTAAGTTCACCGAGCGCAAAGGCTTCAAGGAGGGCGACCTCGTCTTCGTGGAGCACTATGTCGCATGCGGCAAGTGCGAGTGGTGCCACTCGGGCGAATATCGGCATTGCGAGGCTACGGACTGGCGCTACAACCCCGATGCAATCCGCTATGGGTACACCTCGGCCGAGCGCGCTCCGCATTTGTGGGGGGGCTTCGGCCAATACGTGTTCCTGCCGTGGAACTGCGTTCTGCACAAGGTGCCCTCGGGGGTCACTCCGGAGCTCGCCGGCATTGTGACGCCGCTCGCCAACGGCATCGAATGGGCGCTCTTCGACGCTGGCGTTGGCTATGCCTCCACGGTGCTCATTCAGGGCCCGGGCCAGCAAGGACTCTCCCAAGTCGTGTCATGCAAGCAGGCGGGCGCGGATCTCATCATCGTTACGGGCACATCCAAGGACAGCAAACGAATGGAGATCGCGAAAGTTCTGGGCGCCGACCATGTGATCGACGTTCAGAAGGAAGATCCGCGTGCGCGCATCAAGGAGATCACGGGCGGCAAGGGAGTGGACGTTTCGCTCGACTGCACCGCGGGCGCAGGAACGGCCCCGGTGCTCCTGGGTGTGGAGGCATTGAAGCGCAAGGCGGGGACCATGCTGGTCCAGGGCGAAATGACGGACTTCCCGAATTTCCCGATCGGCAGGATCACGGTGAAATACATCACGATCAAGAGCGCGCGCGGCCACAGCTACAAAGCCTGCGAGCTCGCGCTGCAGCAGCTCGCCTCGCATCGCTATCCGCTCGAGCTGGTGACGACCCATACGTTCGGCCTCAAAGATGCCGACTACGCCATCAAGTCAGTTGGCGGCGAGGGCGCGAAGGACGTGATCCACGTTTCCCTCATGCCCTGGAAGTGAGCGCCAAGCAAACGATGCCCGCGCGCATCCCAGTGAAAGCGGTTGTCCGCGATTGCGGCTAGAGCGCATCATCACTTCCTCCTTGCAACGGCAACGAAGCGC
>VBDA01000300.1:0-3420 GCA_005883655.1 Betaproteobacteria bacterium
TATCGCCGGCGTCGTGTGGCAGGGCCGCAAGGAAGAGATGGACGAGAACAAGGCGCGCTATGCGCAAAAAACCGATGCCCGCAAATTAGGCGACATCATTGCCGGCGCCGACATTTTCCTGGGATTGTCGGCTGCCCGGGTATTGAAGCCGGAGTTCCTCAAGCAGATGGCAAAGCAGCCGCTGATCCTCGCTCTGGCCAATCCCGAGCCTGAGATCATGCCCGACCTCGCGAAGGCGGCGCGGCCCGATGCGGTCATCGCCACCGGCCGCTCGGACTTTCCGAACCAGGTCAACAATGTGCTTTGCTTCCCATTCATTTTTCGCGGCGCACTCGACGTGGGCGCAACCACGATCAACGAGGCGATGAAGCTTGCCGCGGTGCGCGCCATCGCCGATCTCGCGATGGCCGAACAGTCCGACATCGTTGCCGCGGCGTATGGGGACGACCAGGAATTGAAGTTCGGGCCCGAGTACCTGATACCCAAGCCGTTCGATCCCCGGCTCATCGTCATGATCGCTCCTGCGGTCGCAAAGGCCGCGATGGACTCTGGCGTTGCCACGCGGCCGATCGCCGATTTCGAGGCCTATCACGCGCGGCTGCTTCAGCACGTTTATCACTCGGGCCTCCTGATGAAGCCCATCTTCCAGGCCGCAAAAAAATCACCCAAGCGGATCGTCTACGCCGAGGGCGAGGAGGAGCGCGTGTTGCGCGCGGTGCAGGTCGTGGTCGACGAAGGGCTGGCGAAGCCGATCTTGGTCGGGCGGCCAGCCGTGATAGAGCGGCGGTTGTCGCAGTTCGGCCTGCGGCTCAAGCCCGGCGTCGATTTCGAGATCATCAACCCCGAATCCGATCCGCGCTATCGCGACTACTGGATGGAATACTACCGGCTAACGGAGCGCCGGGGCACATCGCAGCAGTTCGCCAAGATCGAAATGCGCCGGCGGCTAACGCTGATCGGCGCGATGATGATCCACATGGGACACGCCGACGGAATGTTGTGCGGCATGTTCGGGACCCACGACGCGCACCGCCACTATGTCGATCGGGTCATCGGCTTGCGCGCGGGCGTCAAAACCTGGGCCGCGATGAACGCGGTCCTGCTGCCGAACCGTACCGTGTTCATTGCCGATACCTACGTCAATCGCGATCCCACCGCGGAGCAGATCGCTGAGATCGCACGCCTTGCCGCGGAGGAAGTGCGCAGGTTCGGCATCGTCCCCAAGGTCGCGCTGGTGTCCCATTCCAGCTTCGGCTCGAGCAGCGATCCGCAGGCGAAAAAAATGCAATCGGCGCTCGCGCTCATCAATGCGCAGGAGCCCGAGCTCGAGGTCGAAGGAGAAATGCAGGGAGACGCGGCCTTATCCGATGAGATCCGGCGGGCGGTATTTCCCAACTCGCGGCTCAAGGGCGACGCCAACCTGCTGATCATGCCGACGCTCGATGCGGCCAACATTTCGTTCAATCTGCTCAAGGTCGCGGCCGGCAGCGGCCTCACGCTCGGGCCGATTCTCCTCGGCGTCGCCAAGCCCGTGCACATTCTCACCGCCTCGGCTACCGTGCGCCGCATCGTCAACATGAGCGCGCTTGCGGTCGTCGACGCCAGCGTCGATCGCCAGAAGCCGCTGCTCTAGCGCATGAGCAGCGAGTCAGCAGGCGACACCCGACGTTGCACTTCCGTAAGGCGATCATGGAGCCGGCGCGAGTCGCGCGGAACACCCGGCGTCGGACCAAGATCGCCAGGCGACAGTCGCCCCGGACCCGGCAGAAGTCGTCAGTCGCCGCCGTAAACTGCGGCAGCAGGATCGATTTCCAGCGCGGCTGAAGACCACCAGCCGATGCCTGCGGTGTCATGCACCTCGATCAACGCACATTGCGAAATGCTTGGTGCAGGAGGCTCGACTGCCAATTCACTGGTCATCGAGAACGCCGGCAAACCGAACAACAATGCAATAAGCGGCCATTGCCGCAATCCATAGCAAGAACGCTTTATCCCCTGAGTCATGATTGCTCCCGACACTTCGATGCGCCGCCCGGCGGCGGCGCATCGTTGAAGGAGCACGGAGCGTACCAGCGCAGCGTTATCGCTTAGGCCGCTCCGGTGGTGATCGGGGATCTGGGCGATCGGGCTCTTGCACCGGCGCGCGCTCGTCTGGCTCGGGCGTCGGCTCCTCGACTGGGGGCTTCGGCTTGTGCGCCTGAAGCTGCATGGGGGATTCCGGAAGTCCGGGGACCAGGGCATCTGCAACCCCTATGCCAGCGTGGTGCGGCCGGACGAACGACCATTGCTGCGCTGCTCCAGCGAGGGGTATGGAGCCGGGGACAGGAAGCGTCAGTCCATGCGCGTTGGCAAGAATTGCAGCGCCGCGGTAAGGCTTACCGGCATGTTCTTCCGACGTTTCCGCGGCGATCGCAGGACCTTCAGGACCGCGCGGCTCGCACCGAGGTCGCCGGGCGTGAGGCGCGAAGCCGTCGAAGGCCGCGTGCGCGCCTTGGCACGCGGTTTGCAAAGCCCTCTTCGCTCGTAGAATCATGCCGGCTGCTGGTCTCCGGCACCCAGGGCGGGGCGCGAGCGCCGTAAATCCGGCGTCGCGAATCGTCAACCACAGCGAGGAGCAATAATAATGTCCATCGGAACCATCCTTCTCATCATCGTAATCCTGGCGCTCATAGGCGCTCTTCCGACATGGGGATACAGCAGCGGCTGGGGATACGGGCCGAGCGGGATCGCCGGCGTCGTGGTGCTGGTCCTGATCATTCTGTTGCTGACTGGTCGTCTGTAGATCGGGTGGGGGCGGTGCCGATACGGAGCTAGCCGAAGCAAAATCGGTGGATTGAAGCCGGCCGACCGGAGAGATGGGGCTGGGTAGTTAACGATCGAACGTAAGCCATCCGAGGTCGCAGGCGACCGAAGATTGCCGGGGACCAGCAGCTGACTTCGCACCAGGCGACGCACATTCATTGCGGGCCCGCCGTGCCTGCGGCCGGTAGTGCGGACCTTTGCAAGCATCGCGATCTGTGCAAGAATTAAGCCAACGCGCAGAAATACAGGTGTCGCGATGCTGGACCGTGACGGTTATCGCCCGAACGTCGCCATTGTCGTCGCCAACTCGAAAGATCGGGTCTTCTGGGGCAAGCGGATCCGAGAGCACTCGTGGCAGTTTCCGCAAGGCGGCATCAACGCCGGCGAGGCGCCCGAGGAGGCGATGTATCGGGAATTGAAAGAAGAAGTTGGACTCGACCCATCGCACGTCAAGATACTCGGACGTACGCGGGATTGGCTGCGATACGAGGTGCCGCAGCATTGGATCAAACGCGAATGGCGGGGCAGCTATCGCGGCCAGAAGCAGATCTGGTATCTGCTTAGATTGACTGGCCGCGACACAGACGTTTCTTTGCGTGCGACCGATCATCCGGAGTT